>JBKJQM010000434.1:0-17038 GCA_046594005.1 Mycobacteriales bacterium | reverse complement strand
TGCGCCGAGGTCACCCAGGAGTCGTTCCGCATCCACGGCGGCTACGGCTACTCCAAGGAGTACGAGATCGAGCGCCTCATGCGCGAGGCGCCGTTCCTGCTCATCGGCGAGGGCACCTCCGAGATCCAGAAGACGATCATCAGCCGCGGCCTGCTCAAGGACTACAAGCTCCAGGGCTGAGTCGCAGGACGTACCAGAGGCCGGCACCCGTTCGCGGGTGCCGGCCTCTGTGCATGATCGGCCCGAGGAGGGTGACCGATGGCGACGTGGGACGACGTGCGGCGGATCGCGCTCGACCTGCCTGGCGCGGCCGAGGACGACGACGGCGGCACCCGCGCCTGGCGCGTCGGCAGCAAGGCCTTCGCGTGGGAGCGGGTGCTGAGGCGCGGTGAGCGCGAGGCCCTGGGCGACGCACCGGAAGGCCCGGCGCTGGGCCTGCGGACCGCCGACGTGGAGGCGGTCGACGGCCTGCTCGCGGCGCGGCCCGGCATCTTCTTCGCCGTCGCCGGCTACGGGGTGCACCCGATGGTCCTGGTGCACGTCGAGCGGGCGGCGTTCGAGGACCTCGACGAGGCCATCACGGACGCCGGGCTGGCCCGGGCGCCGAAGCGGCTGCGCGAGGCCTTCCTGCAGGGCTAGGCAGCTCGCGCCGGGCCGTCGTGACCGTTCTGCACACATCGTGATCCACGCGGGGCGCCTGCTGAGCGCGCGGGCGCCGCTCGGCGATCACGACGTGTGCAGGACGGTACGGGGACTCAGGCCGCGCGCGCCGCCTCGGAGGCGGAAGAGGCCACCACAGCGGCGATCTCGGCGACCAGCGCCGTCAGCGCCGGGCCCTCGAGGCGCGCGTCGACGCCGTCGACCGACAGCGGCGGTCCGACCAGCTGGGCGCCGGCGTTGCCGAGGACGGTGCGCAGGGCGACGACTGCCCGCGCGCCGCCGACGGCGCCGGGGGAGGCGGCCACCGCGACCACGGGCTTTCCGACGAGGGCGCCCGCGGCGTACGGCCGGGACAGCCAGTCGATGGCGTTGCCGAGCAGGCCCGGGATCGTGCCGTTGTACTCCGGCGTCACGACGACGACCGCGTCCGCGCGCTCGACCTGCGCGCGCAGGTCGCGCACCACTGCGGGGACGTCGCCCTCGAGGTCCTGGTCGAAGAAGGGGAGCGTCGTGAGGCGGGGCGCGAGCGCGGCGCCGTCGACGCCGGCGACCAGGGCCTCGCCGAGGCGACGGGTGTAGGAGTCGCGGCGGGCGGAGCCGGTGAGGACGAGGACGTTCATGCGGGACCTCCGGGGTCGTGGGCTGTCCCCCTCTGCAAGGAGGTTGACGTCTCAACCATTCCGGCGAGCGGGACCACGAGATGTGACGTGCGCCGCGCCTCCTGCACACGTCCCTGTCGCGGCGCCGAATAGCCTCGGGCGGGTGGCCCTCGACCCGGACTCCGTGCTGCTTCAGGTCGAGGCGCACCTGCTGTCCGTGCTCGGCCAGGACAGCGGCCGGGCCGGCGTCAGCTTCCTCGGGGCCGAGCGCATCGACGTGCTCCGCTTCGGGCCGGACCCCGACGGGCTGGTCCGCTACGTGACCCTCGGGATGTGCCGCGCGCCGATGGGCGACCCCGGCGCGCTGGTGGTCCTGGAGGACGGGCCGAGGGCCGAGCTGGTGCTCAGCGTCGCCGACCTGCACGACACCGTCCTGCGCCGCCTCGCCGTGCTGGCCGCCAGCCCGGCCGTCGAGGGCATGGTGCTGGTGCCCGGCGCGGGCCTGGACCTCGGCGAGCCGCTGTGGGACGGCGCCCCGTTCACGGCCGTTCTCGTGGGCGAGCCGGGCGGACTGGTCCCGGACGTGGAGCTGGAGGGGCACGAGCCGGTGCGCTTCTTGCCGCTGCTCCCCATGACGCCCAACGAGGCGGCCTGGAAGCGGGTGCACGGCGCGCAGGCCCTCGAGCAGCGGTGGCTCGAGACGGGCACCGACCTGCGCGACCCGCGGCGCCTCGAGGTCGACCTGCGCGCACCCGCCCCGTGACCGAGCGCCTCGTCGACCGCTTCCGGCGGCAGGCCGCCCAGTGCCGCACCGCCGGCAGCGCACTCACCGCCGACCTGCTCGACGGGGCCGCCGGGGACCTGGAGGCCGGCGGCCCGGCGGCCGAGCTGCTCGCACCGCTCGAGGACGACCCGCCGGGCACGGTGCCCGCGCTCCGCTTCGCCGGGGCGCTGCACCGCCTCGTCCTGGAGCGGCGGGCGCCGGCGCTGGCCGTCCACTACCCGAGCGTCGGGGGCACCCCCGGGGACGTGTGGCCGGTGGCGCGCACCGTCGTCGCCGAGCAGATGGACGCGCTGCGCGAGCTGGTGCGCCGGCCGGTGCAGACCAACGAGGTCGGCCGCAGCAGCGCCCTGCTCGGCGGGCTGCTGCACGCGGTCCGCGAGACCGGTCTGCCCGTAAGACTTCTCGAGGTCGGAGCCAGCGGCGGGCTCAACCTGCACGTCGACCGCTACCGCCACGAGGTCGCGCCGGGAGTCGTCCTCGGCGACCCGCGTTCCCCGTGCGTGCTGGACGCGCCCTGGCAGGGCGAACCGCCCCCGTACGACGTGGGTCTGCGCATCGCCCGGCGCGCCGGCTGCGACCCCTCGCCGCTCGACCCGACGACGACCGAGGACCGGCTGACGCTGACGTCGTACGTCTGGGCCGACCAGGTCCACCGCTTCGAGCGGCTGCGCGGCGCGCTGCAGGTCGCCGCGGCGCACCCGCTCGCCGTGGAGCGCCTGCCCGCGAGCGCCTTCCTCGAGCGCGAGCTCGCCCGGCCGGCACCGGGTCTGGTGACCGTGGTGTGGCACTCGGTGGTGCGGCAGTACCTCTCGCCGGAGGAGCGCGAGCGCGTCGCGGAGCTGCTCGTCGACGCCGGCGCACGCGCCACCCGGCAGGCTCCGCTCGCGCACCTGTGGCTCGAGCCGGACCGGGTCGGCGAGGCCGACTTCGCCTTCCGCGTCGTGCTGACGACCTGGCCCGGCGGGCAGCAGCGCGTGCTCGCCGACTGCGAGGGCCACGGACCCCCGGTCGTGTGGCGGCCGGCACGCTGAGAGACTGGCGGCAACGACGCGACGCCAGGAGGCAGCAGTGCAGTTCGGCCGGTACTACGAGGAGTTCGAGGTCGGAGCGGTCTACAAGCACTGGCCGGGGAAGACGGTCACCGAGTACGACGACCACCTGTTCTGCCTGATCACGATGAACCACCACCCGCTGCACCTCGACGCCAACTACGCGGCGACGACGCAGCAGAAGAAGAACGTCGTGGTGGGCAACTACGTCTACTCGCTGCTGCTCGGCATGTCCGTCGCCGACGTCTCCGGCCGCGCCATCGCGAACCTCGAGGTCGAGTCGCTCAAGCACGTCTTCCCGACGTTCCACGGCGACACGATCTACGGCCAGACCGAGGTCCTCGACAAGACCGAGAGCAAGAGCAAGGACGACCGGGGCATCGTCTACGTCGAGACCAAGGGCTACAACCAGGACGGCGTCCTGGTGTGCATCTTCCGCCGCAAGGTGATGGTCCCGAAGCGCATCTACGCGGACAAGACGGGCGGGGAGTTCCCCGGCCGCCCCGAGCTGCAGGAGTAGCCGCACCCGCACGGCCCGGTTGCCCGCCGGGCCGCGCGGGAAGACGATGCGGCATGGACTCCACCACCGCACTGATCGTCGTCGCCGTGATCGTCGTCCTCGCGATCGTCGCGGCGGCCGGGGGCTTCGACCGCACCCGGCGCGCGCGCCGCCGGGTCGTCGAGCGCCCCGTCACCCGCGAGCGGGTCGTCGAGCGCCCTGTCACCCGGGAGCGGGTCGTCGAGGCGCCGGCCCGCGAGGTCGTCGTCGAGGAGCAGCCGCCGGTCCGCCGGGTCGTGGAGTAGCGCTCCCGCCTGCTTGACGCTGCCGCCCTCGGCAGCGGAACGTGCACTCCGTGACCCCCGCCACGTGCTCCCGCTGCGGTTCCTCCCTCCGCGCCCCCGGTCTGATGTCGAGCTCGTGGGACTGCGAGCGCCACGGCGCCGTGGCCCCGCTCCACACGTTCGCCCACGTGGGCCCGGACGCGCTCGCCGTTGCGGCCGGTCGTTCCGGGGTGCCGCTGTGGTGCCCGCTCCCGCTGCTGCCCGGCTGGACGGTGACCGGGCTCGCGCTGGCCGGTGACGACCGCGCCCCTGCACGGGCGTGCGCGCTGGCGCTGTCCGGGCCCTCGCCGCTCGGCGGGCCGGCCGACCTGGTGCTGGTCGCCGAGGAGCCGGGCACCGGTCTCGGGGCGCACCTGGCCGGGACCGACGCGCTGGACCCCGGCATCTCCGCCGTCGGCGCGCCGGACGCCAAGGTCGAGGCGGCGGGCCACGACACCCCCCTGTGGCGGTGCGACAGCGCGGAGGACCGGATGGCCTTCGCCGGCGAGGCCTCCGGCGTCTGGCTCTGGGCGGTGGTCTGGCCGGCGGCCGCCGAGCTCGTCCTGCTCGAGCACCTCACGCTGCAGGACCTGCGGGACGCGGCGCACGTGGGGCTCGACCTGCCGGTCGGCGCACCGACCTCGCGCTTCGCCGTTCCCCACCCGGGAGCACCCGCTCACTAGCCTGGGAGGCTCACTAGCCTGGAAGGCTCACTAGCCTGGAAGGACATCGCCGTCCTCTGGAGCACCGTGCCGCCCCGCCGGATCGACCTGCACACCCACTCGACCGCGTCCGACGGCACGACTGCGCCGGACGTCCTCGTGCGCGAGGCCCGCGACGCCGGGCTCGACGTCGTCGCCCTCACCGACCACGACACGACCGCGGGATGGGCGCCCGCCGCCGCGGCGCTGCCCGACGGCCTGTCCCTGGTGCGCGGCGCCGAGATCTCCTGCGACCGCAACGGGATCAGCCTGCACCTGCTGGCCTACCTGTTCGACCCGGCCGAGCCCGACTTCGCCGCCGTGCGCCGGGACCTGCGGGCGTCCCGGACCGGCCGGGCCGAGCGGATGGTGCGGATGCTCGAGGCCGACGGCACCGGGGTGACCTGGGAACGGGTGCTCGAGCTGGCACCCGGCACGGTCGGCCGCCCGCACATCGCGCAGGCCCTCGCCGAGCGCGGCCACGTCGCCACCGTCGCGGACGCCTTCGTGCCCGAGTGGATCGGCACGCACGGCCGCTACTGGGTCGGGAAGATGGAGCTCGACGTGCTCGACGCGGTGGCTCTGGTGGCCGGCGCCGGGGGCGTCAGCGTCTTCGCGCACCCCGGCGCGAGCGCGCGCGGCCGTACGGTCGGCGACGGCGTCATCGCCGCCATGGCCGCCGCCGGGCTCGCTGGTCTGGAGGTCGACCACGTCGACCACGACGACCGGGCCCGGGCGCACCTGACCGGCCTGGCCGCCGAGCTCGGACTGCTGACCACCGGCAGCAGCGACTTCCACGGCGCCAACAAGACCGTCCGCCTCGGTGCGCACACGACCGGCGAGCCGGCGTACGAGCGGATCGTCGCCCTCGCCACCGGCGCCGAGGTGCTCGCCGCATGAGCCACCTGTTCGACGCGACGCTGTTCGGCGCGGTCTTCGTGACGCTGTTCGTGATCATGGACCCGCTCGGGAGCATCCCGCTGTTCCTCGGGCTCACCGGCGGCCGGACCAACAAGACGCGCGCCCGGCTCGCCGGTCAAGCCGTCCTCGTGAGCCTGTTCGTCATCAGCCTGTTCGCCGTCGTGGGACAGCAGATCCTGGGCTTCCTCGGCATCGGCATCCCGGCGCTGCAGGGAGCCGGCGGCCTGCTGCTGCTCATCGTCGCCCTCGAGCTGCTCACCGACCGGCAGGACGACCCGTCCGAGGTGCCGGACGTCAACGTCGCCCTCGTCCCGCTGGGCACCCCGCTGCTCGCCGGTCCGGGCGCGATCGTGGCGACGATCGTCTTCGTGCAGCAGGCAGACGGGCTCCCCGACTACACGGCGATCGCGCTCGGGATCGTCGCCATCCACCTGGCGGTCTACCTGTCGCTGCGCTTCAGCGTCGGCATCACCCGGATCATTCAGTCGAGCGGCATCGTGCTGCTCACCCGCATCGCCGGCCTGCTGCTGTCCGCCATCGCGGTGCAGCTGGTCGCCGACTCCGTGCGCGGCTTCCTGGCGGAGGGGTAGGTGGCCCTCGTGAGGCGACTGCTCCTGGTGCTGCTCGGCGTGCTGGCCGCGCTCGGGGTCTCGGCGCTGCCCGCAGCAGCGACGGTCGACGACGTCGTCGCGGCCCTGCACGACGACCCGCTGTACGTCTCCGCGGACAGCTCTGTCACGCCCGACGCCGCGGTCGTCCGCACGGCGCTCGAGGACGTACGGGTGCCGACGTACGTCGTCGTCGTCCCGCAGGCCGACGTCGACGCGCAGGACCTCGGGACCGAGGGGCTGCTGCTCGAGGTGCTCGACCGGCTCGGGGAGCCGCGGGCGGTCGTGGTCGTCGTCAGCGACGGCGAGGAGCTGGCGGCGGGTGACGGCGGCCAGGCCGGCGTGAACGCGAGCGCCGTGCTCGACCGGGTCCTCGCCGCCCGGCTCGACCAGCCGTTCGGACCGGCCACGCTGACCGCGGCGCTGGTCGACGTGGTGCAGCAGGTGGACGCCGGCGACGGGCCCCGGGCGGCCGAGCAGCCGCAGCGCAGCACCCGCCGGACCGTCGGCCTGGTCGGGCTCATCGCGGTCGCCGCGCTCGGTGGCGGCGGGTGGCTGTACGCCCGCGCCCAGCGCCGGGTCCTCGCCGCTGCCCCGCTGACGCGCGACGACCTGACGCCCTCCGAGCCCGGCTGGCAGGGCGTGCCGGACCGCTAGTCGGGCACGATCACCGCATGACGCGCGTCCGCCCTGCCGCCCTGCTCGCCCTGCTCGTGCCGGCGCTCGCCCTGCTGCTCGCCGCGCCTGCCGGGGCGCAGACGGTCACCTCGCTCGGCACCGTCGTCGACGCCCTGTCGGCGCAGCAGGTCTACCTCGCGCCCGATGCCGACGTGCCGCTCGACGTGGAGGCCGTGCGCGGGATCGTCCGGGGCTCCGAGGTGCAGGTCTACGTCGCCGCCGTCCCGAAGGCGCTGTCGGAGCAGGCGGGTGGCGATCCGGCGCTGGTCACCGCCATCGGCAAGGCGCTCGGGGACTCCAGCGCGGTCGTCCTGGTCATCACCGATGAGCCGTCCGTCTACGCCGACAACGGCCGCGACGTCGGCGCCCGTGGCGTCAACGCCGGCGAGGCGCTGCGGACCGTCAACACCCGGCAGGAGTTCGACGAGGGCGCCATCACCGGCCTGGTCCGCGACTTCGTCGGCGAGATCGACGCGCAGGCGGGAGGCGGCAGCGGTTCCGGCAGCGGCAGCTCCGGCGGCTCGTCGTTCAGCGGCCTGCTGCCCCTGCTCGGCCTCGGGGCGGTGGGCGCCGGGGCGTACGCGCTGACCCGCGGCCGCAAGAACGCCAAGGCCCGGACGCAGCACCTCGAGGACCTGCGCGCCGACGTCGAGTCGCTGTACGGCCGGCTCGGCAGCGACGTCTCGCTGCTCGCCCCCGGCGACGACGCGGTGGCTCGGCAGGCGCTGGCCGACGCCGCCGAGCGCTACAACGCCACGGGGGCGCTGATGGCCAAGGCCGACACCCCCGGCGAGTTCGCCGCGGCGCGCCGCACCGCGGTGGAGGGCATCACGGCCGCGCGCGTCGTGCGGTCCCGCCTCGGGCTGGATCCCGGCCCGGACGTCCCGCTGCCGGCCGGTGAGGGGCCCAAGCTCACCGAGGAGACGCGCGTGCAGGTCGGTGCGGACTCCTACGACGGCTCCCCGAGCTACCAGCCGGGGCGCCCGCACTACTACGAGGGCGGCTACTACGGCGGCCAGCCGGTGCCCGGTGGCTGGTACGCCACGCCGTTCTGGCAGACGCTGGTGCTCAGCAGCATGCTCAACCCGGGCTACCGGCGGGGCTACGGCCGCGGCTCGGCCTGGACCAGCGGCGGGATCGGTGGCGGCTACGGCGGCCGGCGTGGCGGCGGCTTCGGCGGGTCCCGGCGCGGTGGCGGGGGCTTCGGCGGCTTCGGCGGTGGTGGCGGCTGGGGCAGTGGCGGCGGCGGCGGTGGCCGTCGGGGTGGTGGCGGTGGCGGAGGCAGCTGGTGATCATCGTCGGTGGCGGCGGGCTGTTCCTGCTGGTGTTCTTCGCGCTGCTGGTGATCGTGCCGATCGCGCTGTTCCGGGCGGTCACGCGCCGGCCCGTCTCGCACCGCGGCTACGCCCCCTACCTCGAGGGTCCGTACGCCGGCGGTCCGTACGGCGGCGGGCAGCCCCGCGGCTGGGACGTGCCGCAGGAGCCGGCGCTGCCGTCGGTCTCGCCGGCCGACGTCAGCTCGCTGCGTGACCGCCTCGGTCAGGACGTCAGCACGCTGGACCCCGGCTCGGACCCGGTCGCACGCCAGGCGCTCGCGGACGCCTCCGAGCGCTACAGCACCTGCAGCACGCTGCTGGAGCGCGCGGGCTCGGACGCGCAGCTGCGTACGGCCTGGCTCGCTGCCGTCGAGGGGCTGACGGCCTCCCGCGTCGTCCGGGCCCGCCTCGGCCTCGACCCCGGCCCCGACATCCCGCTGCCCCCGAGCGGCCCGCAGCTGCAGGGCCCGAGCCGCGTGGCGGTGGGCGGGCGTACCCACGTCGGTGGTCCGGCGTACGAGCCCGGTCGCCCGCACTGGTTCCCGGGCGGGGCGTACGACGGCCGCTACGTGCCCGGCGGCTGGTACGACCGGCCGTTCTGGCCGAGCAGCCTGATCCTCGGCGGGCTCGGCGGGTTCGCGCTCGGCAGCCTCGCGGCCGGCGCCATGTTCGGCGACGACCTGGCCTACGCCGACGGCATCGACGACGGCGGCCTGGACGGTGGGTACGGCGGCGACGGTGGCGGCTGGGGGGACGGCGGCGACGGTGGCGGCTGGGGGGATGGCGGCTGGGGGGACGGCGGCGGTTTCGGGGGCTTCGGCGGCGGTGGCGACTGGGGCGGCGGAGGCGGCGACGTCGGGGGCGGCGACTTCGGCGGCGGGGGCGACTGGTAGTCCTCCACATCCTCGGCGTCCCGCACCGGCCCTGTCGGGCGCGCGGGGCAGGATGGTGAGGTGACCGCGGACGAGGGCCTGCAGCTGGGGCTCGAGGGGATGCCTCGGCGGCTGTTCACCTGCACGCCGTCCCGCCTGACGACCTGGCTCGACTGCCCACGGCGCTACCGGATGACCTACCTCGACCGGCCCGCCCCCGTGCGCGGCCCAGCGTGGGGCCACAACACGGTCGGTGCGGCGGTGCACCTGGCCCTGGCCCGCTGGTGGTCCGAGCCGCGGGAGCGCCGCACCCCGTCCACGGCCCGGGCGCTGGTCGACCGGGCGTGGCTCGCGCACCGTGAGGGGGCGGACGGGTTCGCCGACGCGGCGCAGGCCGAGCGCTGGCGTTCCCGCGCCGGCGACATGGCGGCCGGCTACGTCGAGGGGCTGGACCCCTACGACGAGCCGGCCGGTGTCGAGCGCACGGTGTCGGTCCGGACCGACGGGCTGGCCGCCAGCGGGCGCGTCGACCGGATCGACCGGCGCGGCGACGAGCTGGTGGTCGTGGACTACAAGACGGGTCGCTCGGTGCTCACCGACGACGACGCACGCGGGTCGCTGGCGCTCGCGCTGTACGCCCTGGCCGCCGCCCGCACGCTGCGCCGCCGCTGCACGCGGGTCGAGCTCCACCACCTGCCGACCGGCCGCGTCCTGGCGCACGACCACACGGCCGAGTCGCTGGGTCGTCATCTCGGGCGCGCCGAGGCGGTGGCCGAGGAGGCCGGCGCCGCGACCGACGCGCTGCGCGACGGAGGCGACCCCGACGCGCTGTTCCCGGCGCGGCCGTCGAGGGGCTGCTCCTGGTGCGACCTGGTCCGGTCCTGCCCGGTGGGGCGCGCGGCGGCCGGACCGCTCCGGCGACCGTGGGACGGGCTCGCCGACGAGCTCGTGCCGGACGAGGCGGCGTGACCACGCTCGCCCGTCCCGCCGCGGGCGTGTTCCGCGGCTGGTGGGTCGTCACGGGCGTCTTCCTCATGCTGCTGGTGACCGCGGGCCTCGGCTTCTACGGGCTGCCGGTCTACCTGCGTGCGCTGGTCGTGGAGCAGGGCTTCTCGGTCGGTGCCGTCTCCGGTGCGACGGCCGTCTTCTTCCTGGTCAGCGGCGTCGTGGGCCTGCCGGTCGCCTCGTGGCTGGGCCGTCACGACCCGCGCCCGCTGGTGGCCGCCGGGGCGGTGGCCTCCGGGGTCTCGCTGGTGCTCCTGGGGCGGGTCACCTCGGTCTGGCAGGTCTACGTCGTCTACGCGGTCTTCGGTGCGGGCTTCGCCGCCTCCTCGCTCGTCCCGGGCACGACGCTGGTCACCCGGTGGTTCTCCCGACGCCGCTCGGTCGCGCTGTCGGTCGCGTCCACGGGACTGTCCGCCGGCGGCGTGCTCGTCACTCCGGTCGCCGCCGGCATCATCGACCGCGAGACCCTCTCGTCGGTCGCGCCCTACCTGGGGCTGCTGCTCGTCGTGACCGTGGTGCCGGTGACCGCGGCACTGCTGCGGGCCTCACCCCAGGACTACGGCCTGCAGCCCGACGGCGACCCCGTGCCGCCCGCCGGGTCGCCCGCGGCCTTCCTCGGCGAGTGGGCCGCCACCGCCCTGAAGACGCGGTTCTTCGCCTGCGTGACCGCCGGCCACCTGCTGGCGATGCTGGCGCAGGTCGGCGGCATCGCCCACCTGTTCAACCTGGTGGCCGAGCGCCGCGATGCCGGCCTGGCCGCCACCGCCCTGAGCCTGCTCGCGATCTCCAGCCTGGTCGGCCGCCTGGCCGGCGGAGCGATCGCCTCCAGGATCTCCATGCGCGGCCTCGCGATCGTGCTGATGCTCGCGCAGGCGGCCTCGCTGGTGGTCCTCGCGGCCGTGCACAGCCCGGCGGCGCTGCTGATCGCGACGGTGGCCTTCGGCCTCACGGTCGGCAACCTGCTGATGCTCCACCCGCTGCTGCTGGCCGAGCGGTTCGGCGTGCGCGACTACGGCCGCATCTACTCGCGCAGCCAGCTCGTCGCGACCCTCGGCGTCGCCGGCGGCCCGGCCTTCATCGGCACGCTGCACGACGTCGTCGACGGCTACGGCATCGCCTTCGCGGTGGCCGGGGGCGCGTCGGTGGTGGCGGCGGTCGTGCTGTCCTGCAGCGGCCCGACCAGGTCGCCGCTGGAGTCTGAGAGGGTCGCCGCATGAGCCGCTGGGCCAGTGCCAAGGCGAGCACCTTCTCCGAGTCGGTGATCCGCGAGATGTCCCGCCTGTGCGCGGCATCCGGCGGGGTGAACCTCGCCCAGGGCTTCCCGGACTTCGCCTGCCCTCAGGAGCTCAAGGACGCCGCCAAGCAGGCCATCGACGACGACGTCAACCAGTACGCCATCACCTGGGGAGCCAAGGCCTTCCGCGACGGCATCGCTGCCAAGACCGCCGCCACCTACCCCGGCTGGACCGTCGACCCGGAGACCGAGCTCTGCGTCACCTGCGGCTCGACCGAGGCGATGATCGCGACGCTGCTCGCCACCGTCGATCCCGGCGACGAGGTGATCGTCTTCGAGCCCTTCTACGAGAATTACGGCCCCGACGCGGTTCTCAGCGGGGCGACGCCGCGCTACGTGACCCTGCACGCGCCGGACTGGTCCATCGACGAGGCCGAGCTGCGGGCGGCCTTCTCCGACCGCACCCGCGCGATCATCGTCAACACGCCGCACAACCCCACCGGCAAGGTCTTCACCCGGGCCGAGCTCGAGCTCATCGGCGAGCTCTGCCAGCGGCATGACGCGCTGTGCCTCACCGACGAGATCTACGAGCACATCGTCTACGACGCCGAGCACGTGCCGCCCGCCACCGTGCCCGGTCTGGAGGACCGCACGGTCACCATCAACGCCCTGTCGAAGACCTACGCCGTGACCGGCTGGCGGGTCGGCTGGGCCATCGCGCCGGCCGACATCACGAGCAGCATCCGCAAGGTGCACGACTTCCTCACGGTGGGCGCGGCCGCCCCGCTGCAGGCAGCCGGCGCCGCCGCGATGGCGCTGCCACCGAGCTACTACGTCGAGGAGGCAGCCCGCTACCGCGAGCGGCGTGACCTGCTGTGCGGCGTCCTCGCGGACGCCGGCTTCACGTTCCGGGTGCCGGACGGCGCCTACTACGTCCTGTGCACCACCGGTGACCTCGACCCGGCGCAGGACAGCAGCGCGTACGCCCGCCGGATCGTCGTCGATCCCGGGATCGCAGCCGTGCCGGGCACGTCCTTCTACGCCGACCCGGCGCAGGGCGCCGGCCTGATCCGGTTCGCCTTCCCGAAGCGGCTCGAGACGCTGCGGGCGGCCGCCGAGCGCATCGCGCAGCTGCGCGGCTAGCGCCAGTCCCAGCGGGTGAACTGCTCGTGCACCGCCATGCCGGCCTTCTCGTACACCGCGATCGCCCCCGTCGGGTTGCCGGCGTCCACCCCGAGCAGTGCGGTCGGCAGCCCCTGCTCGGCCAGTCGGCGGAAGGTCTCGTGCAGCAGCGCAAGCCCCAGACCCCGTCCGCGGTGCGACGGCGCGACGGCGAGCTGGCGGACGAAGCCCTCGCCGCCCATCACCTGGGTCAGCGATGCGCCGGCGACGCGCTCCCCGTCGACCGCCACGAGGTACAGCGACGCGTCGAACAGGTCGGTGTCCAGCAGGTAGCCGGACCACTGCTCGAAGGTCCGCTCGTGCTGGCCGCCGATCTCCCGGAACGAGGTCGAGATGAGCTCGTGCACGGCCCGCTCGTCATCGGGCCGCCGGAAGTCGCTCACCGTGACCCCGGCCGGCCACACCGGCGCCGGGAGGTCGCCGGACAGCTCACGGCGCATCCGCCAGAACCGGCGCTCCGGCACCCAGCCGCGACGCTCGAGACGGGCGCCGAGGTCGGCGTCGCCGTCCGGGACGTAGTGCTCCAGGTGCTCGGGGTGCGCCTCCACCCAGGCGAGCAGCGCGTCCGACACCTCGGGCCGTCCGGGCACCGCCACCGTGTCGGCGTGCTCGTCGGTGACGAGCGCGTAGCCGATCACCACGCCGTCGTCCTCGACCACGCGCGTGCCGTCCTCGAAGTCCCACCCGGGCAGCTCCCACTCGCGGGCGACGTCGGCGTCGTCGGTGTCGGGGAAGCCGCGGGTGCGCTCCTCGTACGCGCAGAACAGGTCGACGACGGCGCGCAGGTCGGCTGGGGTGGCGGGTCGCTCGAGCACGTGGTCCAGCATGCCGCCCCAGGCAAGCCCGTTCTCGGCCGTCGCGGTCAGGCGAGACCGAGGCGCGCGCGGGCGTCCTTGAGGTGCGGCCCGGTGCGCAGGGCGTCCGGCACCACGAGGAGCCCGGTGCGCAGCGCCACCCCGGCAGCCGTGGCGGCGAGGTCGGTGGTGGGCAGCCCGGGCAGCCGGTAGAGGCGCCGGGCCCACCGCGGCAGCATGGCGAACGCGCCGGCCGCGAGTGCCACCCACGCGGGTCGGGCCGGGGTGCCGAGCTGCACCAGCGACGGCATCGGCGGCCACAGGACGAAGGTCGCCGCCTGCCGCGCCGCGGAGGTCACCCGCAGCTGGGGGCGGACGTCCTGGAAGTACGCCGCCATCTCCGTCACGGAGCCCGGCACCGTCGAGGGGTCGAGGCCGACGAGCACGGCGCTGCGGGTCTGCTCGGCGTAGTAGGCGTCCCGCTCCTCGCGCGACAGCCGCAGGCCGCAGCGGACCGCCGTCGTGAGGAACGACTCGGCCTCGACGCAGTGCACCCAGCGCAGCAGCGCAGGGTCGTCAACGCGGTAGGCGCTGCCGGTCTCCGGCTCGATGCCGCCGAGCTTGCGGTGGATCCCACGCACCTTCGCGCCGGCCCGCTGCGCCTGCGCCGTCGTCCCGTACGTCGTCACGGCGACGTACTCCGCGGTCCGGAACAGCCGCCCCCACGGGTCGGCGCGGAAGTCGCTGTGCTGCGCGACGCCCGACATCGCGAGCGGGTGGACGGCCTGCAGGAGCAGCGCCCGGAGCCCGGCCAGCGCCATCGACGGGTCGGCGTGGACGCGCCAGGTGACGCTGTCCGGGCCGTGGAGCCCGGGGTCCGCGGCGGGCGCGTCCGGCTGCGAGGTCATCCCCCCGAGGGTGCCACGCCGACCGGCGGGCCACACCTCGTGCAGCGGCCTACGCTCGTCCGATGTCGTACGTCGCCATCAACGTCCTGACCGTCCCGGCCGGAGCCGGCAGCACCCTCGAGGAGCGCTTCGCCGCCCGGCAGGGCGCCGTGGACAGCGCCCCGGGCTTCGAGCACTTCGAGCTGCTGCGGCCGCTGGAGGGCACCGAGGACTACCTCGTCTACACGCGCTGGCGCTCCGAGGCCGACTTCTCCGCGTGGCGGGAGTCGCAGGCGTTCGGCCAGGGGCACGCGCAGGCGAGCGGCCGCCCCGAGGGGGAGCGTCCCGCGGCGAGCGGCTCGACCATCTGGGCGTTCGAGGTGGTCCAGGCCTCCGACGGGGCAGGAGCCTGACATGACGCAGCCGCACGAAGAGATCGCGGACATCGTGACCACCGACCCGGGGGCCCAGCAGGAGCCGGGACAGGGCGAGCAGTCGCTCGAGGAGCTCGGCGCCCTGCCACCCGAGGACCCGGACGGCGAGCCCGGCTTCGCCTGAGGACCGGCGCGGGACCCGGCTGTCGCTTCCCGCGGCGCGTGGTCGCTGATCGCGGCCTGAGCGGGACCTCAGCGACCATCCGCGGCGGGAAGCCGTGAGCAGGCTGCGCGCGCCGGCGTCAGTCGGGGAAGAAGGCCAACAGCGCCTTGGCCGTCGCGTCGGGGTTCTCCACAGCCGGTGAGTGCACGGCGTCGGGCACGACGGCGTACGCCGCGCCGAGCCGCTGCGCCATGTCGGCCTGGATCTCGGGCGACCACGCGTCGTCCGTGGCGCCGTGCAGGACCAGCACCGGCAGTCCGGTCGCCCGCAGCTCGTCCGTGCGGTCCGGCTCGCCGACCAGGCTGTCGGCCATCCCCAGCAGGGCGTGGTTGCTGGAGGCGAGCATCCGGTCGCGCAGGAACGTGCGCGTCGACTCGTCCAGGGCCTGCCAGCGCGCGTCGGCGGCGTTCAGCGCGTCGACGGCCGCGACGACCGCGTCCATGCCCTGCTCGGCGAGCGGGCGCAGCAGCGGCAGCACGTCGACCCGCGGCCCGGTGAGCCCGGCCGGGCCGGAGCTCATCAGCACCAGCGACCGGAACGCCTCCGGTCGCGCCAGGACAGCCGCGCGCGAGACGAGCCCGCCGAAGCTGTGGCCCACCAGGTGCACCGGTCCGTCGCGGAGCTGGTCGACGACCGCCAGCAGGTCGCGACCGAGCGCGTCCGTGGTGTAGGCCGACAGGTCCTCATGGCCCGGCGACTGGTGCTGCCCGCGCTGGTCCACCAGGACGACGGCGTAGCCGGCCCCGGCCAGCGGCGGTGCCAGCAGCCGGAAGTCCTCCTTGCTGCCCGTGTAGCCGGGGACCATGACGACCGTCCCGCGGCGCTCGGCGGCGGGCTCGGCGCGCAGGACGGCGAGCGGGCCGCGAGAGACCTCGAACGTCGTGTACGCCAGGTCGTGCGGTGCGCAGATCGGGTGCAGAGCCACGGGTTCAGGCTAGGCGGGCCGCCTGGACGAGGTACACCGCCCCGATCGCGGTGACCACCCAGCGCGAGGCAGCCAGGAACCCGGCGTCCGACATCCGGTCCAGCACCCGGCCGCCGAGCCAGGTGCCGAGCATCGACAGCGGCACGGCCAGGAGCACGACGACGTACGGGATGCCACCGCCCCGCACGGCCAGGCCGCCGTACAACGCGACCTTCGCGGCGTGGGACAGCACCTGCGTCGCCGCCTTGGTGGCCACGATGGTGTGCCGGGTGAGGTCGGTCCGGACGAAGAAGACGTCCAGCAGCGGACCGGCCACACCGGCGGTGAGGTTGACCGCCGTGACGACCAGGCCCGCGACGGCCGCGTCCACCGGGCGCCCGGCGTCGAGCCGCACCAGGCTGCGCGGCAGCCACACCAGCGCCGGCACCAGCCCGAGCAGCAGGTAGGTGACCGCCTTGGACGGCGCGTAGCTCACGACGGCGACCGCCGCGGCGGCCACGACGGCGCCGACCGCGTAGCAGCCGACGGTCGCCCAGCGGACGTGCCGGCGGTGCAGGTAGGCCCGCCAGCCGTTGCTCGCGAGCTGCAGCAGGCCGTGCACGACGAAGGCCGTCGCGGCGGGCAGCACCAGCAGCAGGACGCCCATCAGCAGCAGCCCGCCGGCCATGCCGAGGACACCGGACACCGCGGCCGTGACGAGCGCAGCGAGCAGGATCGCGGCGGCGGCGAGCAGGGTCTCGGACGAACGGTAGCAGTAAACCGTACGTACGTCTTGCTAGATGGGGTGGAGCACCACGTCGCCGAGGAGGCCGTCCGCGAGGGCCAGCGTGAGGTACGTGCACACCGGCTGGCGGCGCCGGTCGGTCGGGGAGCCCGGGTTCAGCAGCCGCATCCCGCCGGGGGCGGTCGTGTCCCAGGGGATGTGGCTGTGCCCGAACACCAGCAGGTCGGTGTCCGGATGGGCAGCCTCCGCCCGGACCTCCCGGCCGGCGCGGCTGCCGGTCTCGTGGACGACAGCCAGCCGTACGCCCTCGACCGTCGCCCGCGCGACCTCGGGCAGCCGGACGCGAAGCTCGGCTCCGTCGTTGTTGCCCCAGCACGCCAGCAGGGAGGCCGAGCGCTGCTCGAGCCGGTCGAGCAGGTCGGTCGACACCCAGTCGCCGGCGTGCACCACGAGGTCGGCCCGGTCCACCTCCGCCCAGACGGCGGCGGGCAGATCGCGCGCGCGCCGGGGCAGGTGGGTGTCGGCGAGCAGCAGCACGTGCACGGGGACGAGTGTGCCCAGGCTCGGGCAGACGTGGTGAGGTGGGCGCCCACTTCGACGCGGAAGGCTCTCCCCGTGCAGGCTCGCTACGTCGGCAAGACAGCGTTCATCACCGGTGCGGCGCGGGGGCAGGGCCGCGC
>JBKJQM010000410.1:0-7572 GCA_046594005.1 Mycobacteriales bacterium | reverse complement strand
GGTGCGCGGCGCCGAGGTGGTCGACCTGCTCGCCGCGATGAACACCGGTCACGAGGGTGGTTGCGGGACCCTGCACGCCAACTCGGCCCCTGACGTCGCGTCCCGCGTCGAGTCGCTCGCTCTCGCTGCCGGACTGGGCCGGGACGCCGCCCACAGCCAGCTGGCCTCGGCTGTCGACGTCGTCCTGCACCTCGTCCGCGGACGCGAGGGATGCAGACGACTCGCCCAGGTCGCCGTGCCGACCCGTGACGCGTCCGGGCTGCGCATCGCCGTCCACCTGGTGCGCGACGGGCGCACCGGCGGGCGGCGGGTGGGCGAGGTGAGCGTGCTGGCCCGCGGTCACGACGGGCTGGTCGAGTCCACGACGGCCTGGAGCTGGGACGGGCGCTCGGCTGCCGGGCAGCCCGGGCCGGGGTGGGGGTCCCTGGGTGGGCTGCTGGGCCTCGAGCACCCGGCATGAACCCGGTCCTGCTGGCGGCCGTGCTGGCCGCAGCGGCGGTGGGCTGCCTGGGTGCGGTGCCGCGAGCCGCCGAGGTGCGGCTGCACGACCTGGTCCACCGCCCGCAGCGGGCGCCGGCCAGCCGGGACCCCGCCCGTCTCCTGCTGCTCCCCCTCGGGGTCCTGCTGGCGATAGGGCCGGTGGCCGCGCTGCTGGCCGCCGGGGGCACGGTCCTGCTGCTGAGGGTGCGGCGGACGAGAGCAGCGCGGGCCGCGCGCCTCGAGGAGCGCAGCCGCGCTGTGGAGGCGTGCGGCGCGCTGGCCGGTGAGCTGCGCGCGGGACGGTCCGCGCCGGACGCGCTGGCCGCCGCTGCAGGCGTCGCCACCGGACCCAGCGGGACGAGCCTGGCGGCCGCCGCCTCCGCCGCACGGCTCGGCGGGGACGTCGCCGCAGCGCTGGAGCCGCCGGCCGGCACCGCCGTCGCGCCGGTCCTGGACGCCCTCGCCGCCTGCTGGGCGGTCTGCTTCAGCTCGGGGAGCGGGCTGGCCGCGGCCGTCGAGCGGCTGGAGGAGGGACTGCGCGCCGAGCAGGCCCAGCGGCGGGCCGTGGACGCCGAGCTGGCCGGTCCGCGCGCGACCGCTGGGCTGCTCGCCGTGCTGCCGGCCGCCGGGCTGCTGCTCGCCTCCGGCCTCGGGGCCGACCCGCTCCACGTGCTGCTCCACACGCCGCTCGGCCTGGTCTGCCTCGCAGGTGGCCTCGGTCTGGACGCCCTCGGCCTCTGGTGGACCGGGCGCCTGGTGGCGCGCGCCGGCGGGAGCGGCTGACGTGCCGGGCAGCGCCGTCCTGGCCGCCCTGCTCGCCGCGGCGTCCGTGGCGGCCCTGCTGTCGTCCCGCAGCGACGGCCGGCTCCGGACGGCCCTGCCGCCGCCCCGGGGCGCCCCCGTTCCACGCGGTGGCCGGCTGCCGCCCGCGACCACCGCCTGCCTCGTCCTCGGACTGTCCCTCGCGCTCCTGCTGGGTCTCCGCGTCGGTCTCGCCCTCGGGGCTGTCGTGGCCGTGGGGGGTCCACGAGCGCTCGCGCGACTCGAGCCGCGGTCGGTCCGCGACGACCGGGAGCGGCTCCTCAGGGACCTGCCGCTGGTCCTCGACCTGCTGGCCTCCTGCCTCGCCGGCGGTGCGCCACTGGCGCGGGCGGCGGACGCGGTCGCCCGTGCCGTCGGCGGCCCTGCCGGAGGGCGGCTCGGCGCGGTGGGGTCGGCCCTCGCCGTGGGTGCGCCGGCCGGGGAGGCGTGGCGGCTGCTCGCGGGGACGGACCCGGCCGGTCGGGACGCTGATCCGCTCGCGCCCGCCGCCCGTGCGCTGAGCCGGGCCGCGGACGGCGGTGCGCCCGTGGCCGACGCCGTGTCCCGGCTCGCGGGTGACGCCCGCGCAGACGCCCGATCGCGCGCCGAGCAGGCCGCCCGCCGCGTGGGCGTGCTGGCCGTGGCGCCGCTGGGCCTGTGCTTCCTGCCTGCGTTCGTGCTGGTCGGCGTCGTGCCGGTCGTGGTCGGGCTGGCCGGCCCGCTGCTGGCGTCGCTGTGAGTGCCGTTCTCCACAGAAGGCCTGCTGCGTCTGGGTTCTCGGCCGCGGACGCAGCAGCGTCGACCTCGCCGGGCGCCCGCCCGGCACCCCGCGCCCGGCGCCCCGCCGGCGCTCTCCTGGAGGTCCTCATGCGCGCTCTGCACTCCGTCCGCACCGCCCCCGTCCGTGCCGCCGTCCGCTTCTCGGCATTGCAGGAGGGCGACCGCGACGCGGGCATGACCACGGCTGAGTACGCCGTTGGCACCGTCGCCGCCTGCGGCTTCAGCGGGATCCTCTACAAGGTCATCACCAGCCCGCAGGTGCTGGAGCTGATCACCGGCGTGATCTCCCGCGCGTTCACGCTCGCGTTCTGAGTCCTCCGCCCCCCGTCCGGGTCGGTGCTGCCCTCCGCGGCGCCGGCCCGGGCCCGGCCGGGAGGAGTCCCGTGCGCCCCATCTGCTCGACGCGCCAGCGCGGCAGCGTCACCGCCGAGACCGCGGTGCTGCTGCCGGTCCTGCTCGTCGTCCTCGCCGCGGCCGTCGGCGTCCTGGTGTGCGTGGCCGCCCAGCTGCGCTGCGTGGACGCCGCGCGGGCCTCAGCCCGGGCGGCAGCGCGCGGGGACGCGCCGTCCTCGGTGCAGGCCTCCGGTGAGCGGCTGGCCCCGGCCGGCGCGGTCGTCCGCCAGGTGACCGGTCCCGACACGGTCGAGGTCGTGGTCGTGGTGCGCGTCCACCCCTTCGGGCGCGTGCTGTCGGTCCTGCCGGCCGTCGAGGTCCGCGGTCGCGCCGTCGCCCCGCTCGAGGAGGTGCCCGGGTGAGACGGCCGTCGGGCGAGGCGGGCGTCGCCGCGCCGCTGGTCCTGGCCCTGGCGTCCGTCCTCGCCCTGGCCGGCCTGGTGCTCGCCTCGCTCGCCGCCGTGGCCGTCGCCCGGCAGCGTGCGGCGTCCGCCGCCGACCTGTCCGCGATCGCGGCCGCGCAGAGCGCCCTCGACGGCGAGGGGCCGGCCTGCGCCCGGGCCGGCGCCCTGGCCCGCCGCGTGGACGCCACGCTGCTGTCCTGCCGGCTCGCCGGCGACGTCGCCGTCGTCGTGGCCGCGGTGCGCCCACCCGGCCCGCTGGGGCGGCTCGGCACCGCGACGGCGCAGGCCCGCGCCGGACCGGGCGGCCGGCTGGCTCTCGTGCGCGGACGGAAGGCTGCCGAAGGACGGCTCCAGGGCGGTCCTCCCGGCGTAACCTCGTCCTACCGCTTGTCGTTGCACGTCGTGTCCGGATCGGCAGCGCCTCGGTGCCGGCCCGCGACGCACCCCGAGCACTGGAGCCTGTCGGCATGCAGCCGTCGTTCACGACCCCGCCCGTCCCGGACAGCGCCCGCCCCGTCGGCGCCCTGCTCGGTGACTCGCTGCGCCGTCCCGGTGGCCGACGGGCCGTGTCCGTGCTGTCGGTGGTGCTCTTCCTCGCCGGCGTCGTGATGTTCGCCTACCCGGTCGGCACCGACCTCTACAGCCGGGTGCAGCAGGGCAACCTGCAGGAGCGCTTCGACGACCCGGCCGTCATCCAGGCCTACGCCGAGCGCCGCATCCCGGTGGGCGACGGCCTCACGACGATGCGCATCCCGAAGCTCGGCGTCGAGGTGCTCGTCGTCGAGGGGACCACCCCGGCCGCGCTGCGCGCCGGCGCCGGCCACTACGTGGGCACGCCGCTGCCGGGGGAGCCCGGCAACGTCGGCATCGCCGGCCACCGGACCACCTACGGCCGACCGCTCAACCGCCTCGACGAGCTGGCCGAAGGGGACCTGGTGGAGCTCGAGACGCCCTTCGCGGTGCACACCTACCGCGCCGTCGCGGGCTTCGGCGGGCACGGCAACCCGTGGGTCGTGTCGCCGAGCGACTACGGCGTGGTCGGGCAGGAGGGCGTCAAGAGCGCCCTCACGCTGACGACGTGCCACCCCAAGGGCAGCGCCAAGCAGCGCCTCGTCATGCGCTTCGAGCTCATCAAGACAGAGCAGCTGCGTCCCAAGGCATGACCAGCTCCGGGGGGACGACGAGGCAGCGTGCCGCACGCGCCGTGACGGCCGGCGCGCTCGCGCTGCCGATGGCCGGCGCACTGCTGCTCGTCGGCGCCCCGGGCGCGAGCGCCGCGGTGCAGCAGCCCGGTAACGGCACCGTGTTCGCGGCGGATCGAGACGTCAGGATCGTCATGAGCGCCGACCACCCGCGCGGCGCCAGCAGCCTCACCCTGACCAGCCCGGGTGGGCCCGCCGTGACGGTGGCCAGCGACGGTGGGTCGGCCCCACTGACCTACGCGCTGGACACCGGCTGCTGGACCTACCCGAGTGACAGCTGCACCGGCCGCGTACCCGCTGCGAACGGCACCTGGGTCGTCGAGCAGACCGGCAGCACCACCGACAAGGTGAGCTTCGTCCTGCGCATCGCGCCCAAGGCGCCGGAGGGCCTGGCGGCCGAGCCGGTCGACGGCCGGACGGTGCGCCTGTCCTGGCGCCGCGGTGTCGAGCCGGACCTCACCGGCTACGTCCTGTCCGAGGGCGGTTCCCCGATCAGGACGATCAGCGCCAGCACCTGTGAGGGAACTGCCTGCTCGGCCACCGTCGCCTACGAGCGCGAGGGCACCGGCGAGCACAGCTACCTGCTGCAGTCCGTCCGCTCCGACGGCGGCGACGGCACGCTCCAGTCGTCCGGGTCGCCCGCCTCCACCACCCTCGCCGCGCCCACGCCGTCGCCCGCGCCGGGACCGAGCGGCGGCCCGGCTCCGGGCGGCGGCGGCACCCCCGGCGGCACGCCCGGCGGTGGCACGGCCTCCGGCGGCCCCGCCCCGAGCACGGCCAGCCCGGGCGTCAGCGGCAAGCCCAACAGCACCGCGAGCCCCGGCGCCGGCGCCAGCGCCAGCGGTGCGCCCGGCACGACCTCCGGCGGCGGCACGACGGCCTTCCGTCCCAGCGGGGGCACGGCTGCCGAGCAGGCGATCGCCCAGCGCCGGGCCTTCGCGACGAGCTTCAGCGCGTTCGGCCCGAAGCTCGGCATCCCCAAGCTCCCGCCGCTCCCGCAGTCGCCGACGCCCGACGTGGCGCCGCTGCCGGACGGCGGGTTCTCACCGACGCTCGGCTTCGAGGACCAGGTCGTCCGCGAGCGCGTCGAGAGCCAGGGCCCCGCGGCCCGCGTCACCACCGTCGTCGGCAACGCGCTGGACTCCGAGCAGCTCGTCCGCAGCACTGCCGGGGCGCTGGTGCTGCTCCTCATCGGCGCCCACCTGCGCCGCTGGCTCGCAGTCAGCAGCGAGGACTAGCCCGAGCTCGTCAGACCCCGTGCCGCCCACGGCCGTCGCCGGCCACCGGCGCGCCCTCATCGGTCGTCCCGGAGGTGCGCTCGCGCTCGAGCTGCTCCTGCAGGCGGGCGTTCTCCTCGGCCAGCGACTCCTGCTCGCCGCGCACGTGCTTGACCTCTCGCTTGAGGGCAACCTTCTTGGCGCGCTTGCGGGCCGCGCCGACGAGCATGAGCCCGAGACCGAGCATGGCGAGCGCGCCGACGACGACGCCGAGCAGGAACAGCCCACGTACCGAGACGTTCGACAGCGTCACCCCGAAGGCCTCGGCGGACACCGGGTCGGTGTTCGTGAGAGCGATACCGGCGCCGAGCAGGCCGCACAGGACGAGCAGGACGACTCCGACGAGCACCACGGTGAGCTCCTAGGGCAGGGGACAGCGACAGCACCTCCTTACCCCCGGGCGACCGCCGCCAGACCGCTCGCCAGCACCACGTCCAGCAGCTGGACGGCGCGGGCCTTGTCGAGCGGCTCATTGCCGTTGCCGCACTTGGGCGACTGCACGCAGGACGGGCACCCCGCGGGGCACTCGCACGAGGCGATCGCCTCCCGCGTGGCGCGCAGCCAGGCCGCGCCCCGGACGTACCCCTGCTCGGAGAAGCCCGCCCCGCCGGGGTGGCCGTCGTACACGAAGACCGTGCACGTGCCCGTGTCGGCGTGCAGCGCGGTCGACACCCCGCCGATGTCCCAGCGGTCGCACGTCGCGAACAGCGGGAGCAGCCCGATCGCGGCGTGCTCGGCGGCGTGCGCGGCGCCCGGCACGTCCGCCCAGTCGATGCCGGCGTCGGCGAGCAGGTCGAGCGCGACGGTGTACCAGACCGCCCGCGTCCGGAGCTCGCGCGCAGGCAGGTCGAGCGGCTCCTCGCCGAGGACCTCGCCGCTGCCGGAGCGCTTCTTGAGGTACGACACCACCTGGTGCGTGACGTCGACGGTGCCGAAGACGAGGTCGACGCCGTCGTACGACGAGGTGCGCAGGGCCTCGACGATCGTGATGTCGGTGATCTCGCGGGCGGACGTCGAGTAGTCCGGGTCGTCGGCGTGCACGAGCGCCACCGACTCCTCGAGGTCGAGGCGGTCCACGATCCAGCTCTCGCCCTGGTGCAGGTAGACGGCGCCGGTGTGCGCCTGGGTGTGCGAGGCCGCGGCGTCGACCGTGCCGAGCAGCCGGCCGGTCGCGCCCTCGACGAGCCGCACCGGCGGGCCGCCCGTGCCGCGGATGTCGACCTCGGGCCGATCGCGGGAGGTCCAGAACCAGCCCTTCGGGCGAGCCCGCAGGGTGCCGCGCCGGACCAGGTCCGCGAGCAGCAACCGCACCTCCTCGTCGTCGCCGAACAGCGGCAGGTCGTCCTCGGTCAGCGGCAGCTCGGCGGCCGCGCAGCCCAGGTGCGGGCCGAGGACGTAAGGGTTCTCCGGGTCGAGCACCGTCGACTCGACGGGCCGGCCGAACAGCGCCTCGGGGTGGTGGACGAGGTAGGTGTCGAGCGGGTCGTCCCGTGCCACGAAGACCGCCAGCGCCCCCTGGCCGGCCCGCCCGGCGCGACCGGCCTGCTGCCACACCGACGCGACGGTCCCCGGCCAGCCCGAGAGGACGACGGCGTCCAGGCCCGCGACGTCGACGCCCAGCTCGAGCGCGTTGGTCGCAGCGACCCCCAGCAGATCGCCGGACTGCAGGCGCTTCTCGAGCTCGCGTCGCTCCTCCGGCAGGTAGCCCGACCGGTACGCCGCCACCCGTGGTCCGAGCTCCGGCGCGGCCTCGACGACGGCGCGCCGGGCGTTCACCGCCACCGCCTCCGCGCCCCGACGCGACCGGACGAAGGCGATCGTCCGCGCTCCCTCGACCACCAGGTCGGCGAGCAGGTCACCGGTCTCGGCGGTCGACGAGCGGCGTACGGGCGCGCCGTTCTCCCCGGCGTGGGAGTCGAGCAGCGGGGGCTCCCACAGCGCGAAGTCGGTGTGCCCGCGGGGGGACGCGTCGTCGTCGACCGGCACCACCGGCAGGCCGACCAGCCGTCCAGCGGACACCTCCGGCTCGCTGACGGTCGCGGAGGCGAGCAGGAACACCGGGTCGGCGCCGTACCGGGTGCAAACGCGCCGCAACCGCCGCAGCACCTGCGCGACGTGCGAGCCGAACACGCCGCGGTAGGTGTGGCACTCGTCGACGACGACGTACTTCAGCCCCCGCAGGAACGAGCCCCAGTCGCTGTGCCGGGGGAGCACGCCGCGGTGCAGCATGTCGGGG
>JBKJQM010000264.1:0-10198 GCA_046594005.1 Mycobacteriales bacterium | reverse complement strand
TGCGCCTTCTCGTAGTCGCGGATCTGGACCAGCTGCGGCAGGTCGAGGCTGCGCATGCGCCCACGCAGCGAACCCAGCGTCATGTGGTCGTAGTCCGCCAGCGGCAGCTCGTCGTGCGCGAGCACGGTTCCGCCCACGGTGGCCGACACCCGCTCCACGGCTTGGACGACGTCGGGACTGGCGGCGGTGTCGATGCGGGAGGTGTCGGGCTCGCTGGCCTTGGGGGTCGGCGCGCCCTTCTTGGCGTGCTCAGGAGTGGTGGCGGACTCGATCTCCGAGGCGGCCTCGGAGGTGTCGCCGGCGGCGGAGGCCGCGGCGTCCTCGAGCGTGTCCGCAGCGCGGTCGAGGGCGCGACCGGTGGACGTCGTGGCCCGGGACGCGGCCTTGCGGGCCTGCGCCGGGGCCTTGCGCGCGGCGGCGGGCGCGCTGCGGACGAAGGCGGTGACGGACTCGGTCGCGTCCTCGAGGGCGTCCTCGAGCGCGTCGTACGGAGCGGCCAGGGGCGTGCGGGACAGGGCGTCCTCCACGCGGTCCTCGACCTCGTCGAGGCTCGCGCCGCGCAGGCGCGCGACCAGGCGCTCACCGCGCTCCGCGAGGGCGTCGTACTCGCGCCGGGCGGTGTCCAGCGTCGTCAGCGCGGAGCTCACGGCGATCACGGGCAGCTGTATGGCCTTGCCCGGCAGGCGGCGAACCCCGACGAGCACGGTCGGCACGATCCCGAGGGCGGCGGCGACGGGGGTCGGGATGGAGCTGGGCACGGGATGGGCCTCCAACGAGTCTCGGGTGTGACCGTCGAGACGTGCCCGCGCCCCCGCGCGTCACACACGGGAGATCGACGTCACCGGGCGCCTCGGGCCGTGGAACGTACGATGGGAGCATGACTGACACCCCCTCGACCGGTGACAAGCGGGTTCTCGTCGCCAAGCCGAGGGGCTACTGCGCAGGCGTCGACCGGGCCGTCCTGACGGTGGAGAAGGCGCTCGAGGCCTACGGCGCTCCGGTCTACGTCCGCAAGCAGATCGTCCACAACGCCCACGTCGTACGGACGCTCGAGGCGCAGGGCGCCGTGTTCGTCGAGGAGACCGACGAGGTGCCCGAGGGCGCCACCGTGGTGTTCTCCGCGCACGGCGTGGCTCCGACCGTGCACGCCGAGGCGAAGGTCCGGCAGCTCAAGACGATCGACGCGACCTGCCCGCTCGTGACCAAGGTCCACATGGAGGCCAAGCGCTTCGCGGCCGACGACCTGGACATCGTCCTGATCGGCCACGAGGGGCACGAGGAGGTCGTCGGCACGACCGGCCAGGCGCCCGAGCACATCCACCTCGTCGACGGCGTCGAGGAGGCCGCTCAGGTCCAGGTGCGCGACCCCAGCAAGGTGGCCTACCTGTCGCAGACGACCCTGTCGGTCGACGAGACCAACGTGACGGTGGGCGCGCTGCGGGAGCGCTTCCCGCTGCTGCAGGGGCCCCCGTCGGCCGACATCTGCTACGCCACCCAGAACCGTCAGGTCGCGGTGAAGGAGATCGCTGCTGAGTCCGACCTGGTGCTGGTGGTCGGCTCGCGCAACTCCTCCAACTCGGTGCGCCTGGTCGAGGTGGCGCTGGACGCCGGTGCCGCGGCCTCCTACCTGGTGGACGACGCCACCGAGATCGACGAGGCCTGGCTCGACGGCGTGACCACGGTCGGGCTGACCAGCGGGGCGTCGGTCCCGGAGTCGCTCGTCGAGCAGGTCATGGTCTGGCTCGCGGAGCGCGGCTACGGCGACGTCCACGAGGTCGAGTCGGCGCAGGAGCACCTGCTGTTCGCGCTGCCGCCCGAGCTGCGGCGCGACCTGCGCACTGCCGGCATCGCCGAGAGCTAGCCGAGCTTTCTCAGCCGCGTCGGCGACCGGACACGCCGCGCACGACGGCGATGACGAGGGCCAGTCCGGTAGCTGCCAGCAGCACCGGGGCACCGACCACCAGCGCGTTGCCCAGCGCGAGCACCTGCCGCATGAGCAACGAGCCGCTGCCGATCGTCCTCTCGACAGCGCCGCCCACCAGCGCCAGGACGACGTAGACGAGCGGCGGCATGACGACCGCCGCCTTGAGGTCCTCGCGGTGCACGAGCAGCGCAGCCAGGCCGCAGCCGGCGATGAAGCAGACAGCGAACACGACCCGCAGACCCGAACCGGTCACGACGTCGTACGCGCCGCCGGCGAGCCCGAGCAGCAGCGCCAGCGCCACGGCTCCGGCGGCCGTGAGCCCCCGGCGGTCGGCGACGGGCAGTCCGTGCGTGCCCGCACGGTGCGGGCCGTCGACCGGGTCGGCGCTCACCGGAGCGGCGGTGCGGGACGGCGGATCACGAGCAGGGAACCTACCGCCATGGCCGCGCCCCGCTCCCGGCCCTACCGTGTTCGGCGTGACCACGGCGGGCGGCAGCGGGTACGGCGAGGGCGAGCGGGTCTTCGGCCCGCCGAACGGGACGTACGACGCGGACTGGGTGGCCTCCGCCGCTCGTACCAAGGACCCGGGCCTGCCCGAGGAGACGGCACGGGAGCTCGCCGTCTACGCGTGGGAGCACCTGCGCGCGGTGGGCGAGCTCGACGCCCCGGAGGTCGCGCGGCGCCTGATGGCGGACAACCCCAGCGCGGGCGCGACACCGGCGAACGTCGTGGCGATGGCCGCCGTGGAGTTCTGCACGTCGTACGACGTCGCCCTGTCCTAAGCCGCGCCGTCCTGGACCGCCTCGTCGCGGGCCGGGCGCAGGGGCGGCACGAGCTCCGGCGCCGAGAGCTGGCGTGGCAGGTCCTCGACGGCGCGCGGTGCGGCCGGCGGGTCACCGGCGATCCCGAGGTCGGCCATCCGGCGGGCCGCGGGCAGCAGCGTCCGTTCCAGGGAGCCGACCGTCTTGTTGAAGTCGTTGACCGCGACGCCCAGCGACCGCCCCAGCTTGTCGACGTGGCCGCCGAGCGTGCCGAGCCGGGCGTACAGCTCCTGCCCGGAAGCCACCACAGCGCGGGCGTTCTCGGTCAGGGCGTGCTGCTGCCAGCCGTGGGCGACCGTCCGAAGCAGTGACACCAGGGTGGTCGGGGTCGCGATGTGGACCCGGCGCGCGTAGGCGTGCTCGAGAAGTGCCGGGTCGTGCTCGAGCGCCGGAGCGAGGAACGCCTCGCCCGGCACGAACAGCACCACGAACTCGGGGCTGTCGGGAAGTGCTGCCCAGTAGGCTTTCTCGGCCAACCGATCGACGTGCGCCCGCAGGTGACGGGCGTGAGCGGCCATCCGCTCGGCGGCCTGCCGCTCGTCGTCGCAGCCAGCAGCCTCGAGGTAGGCCGCCAGCGTGACCTTGGCGTCGACCACGATCGACCGCCCGCCGGCGAGCCGCACGACGAGGTCCGGTCGCAGCACCGAGCCGTCCGCCGCGACGACCGACTCCTGCTCGGAGAAGTCGCAGCGGTCGACCATCCCGGCGTACTCGACGCACCGGCGCAGCTGCACCTCGCCCCAGCGCCCGCGGGCCTGCGGGCGGCGCAGGGCGTCGACCAGCGACGCGGTCTCGCGGCCGAGCAGCTCGGAGGTGCGGCGTACGCCGGCGACCTGCTCCCGCAGCTCGGCGGACGCCTTGGCCCGCTCCACCTCGAGGCCGCGCAGCTGGGCCTCGACCAGGTGGAGCTGCTCGCGCAGCGGGCCGACGAGGTGCTCGACCGCCTGGCGCTGACCGGCGAGATCGCGGTCGGACTCCTCGCGGGTGCCGGCGAGGGCCCGCGAGGCCAGTCCCTCGAAGGACGAGAGCAGGACCTGCTCGTCACGGCGGGCGAGCAGGCGGCCGGCTGCGAGCCCCACGACGAGGCCCAGCAGGAGGGCGAGAGCGACGGTCATGGGCCGACCCTGGCACCGCCCTCCGACAGGACGTCAGCGGCGCGCGGTCAGCGCTTCTCGCAGGCGATCGCGTCGCGGTCCCGGTCCAGTCCGCGGTTCGCGCGCATCGCCCGGTCGTACCCGGCGGTGTCCTTGCGCCAGGTCGTGACGGGCGTACCCGTCGTCCGGTCGCGGGCGCCGACGCGACCGATGCCGTGCGGGTAGGACTTCTGCAGTGAGGTGCAGTTGGCGTACGAGACGGCTGCCGAGGCGGGGAGCGCCGTGACGAGGGTGCTGAGGAGGGCGACCAGGGCCAGGCCGCCGACGGTGGTGGTACGTGCGGCCATGACTGCTCCTGGGGTCGGCGAGGCGGCAGCCTCCCAGCCAGGGGCCCTGCACCGCAGCGGAACGGCAGAGTTGCGCCGGTAGCGTCGTACGGCGTGAGTCTCTCCCTCGGCATCGTCGGCCTGCCCAACGTCGGCAAGAGCACGCTGTTCAACGCGCTCACCAAGAACGACGTGCTGGCGGCCAACTACCCGTTCGCGACGATCGAGCCGAACGTCGGCGTCGTGGGTGTGCCGGACGACCGGCTGCCGAAGCTGGCGGAGCTGTTCAGCTCGCAGAAGACCATCCCGGCCACCGTCGACTTCGTCGACATCGCCGGCATCGTCAAGGGCGCCAGCGAGGGCGAGGGGCTGGGCAACAAGTTCCTCGCGAACATCCGTGACAGCGACGCGATCTGCCAGGTCATCCGGGTGTTCAAGGACGAGAACGTCGTGCACGTCGACGGCCGCGTCTCCCCGAAGGACGACATCGAGATCATCAACACCGAGCTGATCCTCGCCGACCTGCAGACGGTCGAGAAGGCGGTGCCGCGCCTGGAGAAGGAGGCGCGCATCAAGAAGGACGTGGTGGCCCAGCTCGAGGCCGTGCGCGAGGCGCAGAAGGTGCTCGAGAGCGGGCAGACGATCTTCGCCTCCGGCCTCGACCGCGGGCCGCTGCGGGAGCTGCACCTGCTGACCGCCAAGCCCTTCCTCTACGTCTTCAACCTCGACGAGGACGAGCTGATGGACTCCGCGCTGCGCGACGAGCTGGCCGCCCTGGTGGCGCCCGCAGAGGCGGTCTTCCTCGACGCGAAGGTCGAGATGGAGCTCATCGAGATGTCCGACGAGGACGCCCTCGAGCTCCTGCAGTCCATGGGACAGGCCGAGAGCGGGCTGCACCAGCTGGCCCGCATCGGCTTCGACACCCTCGGGCTGCAGACCTACCTGACGGCCGGGCCGAAGGAGGCCCGGGCCTGGACGATCAAGAAGGGCGCGACGGCCCCGGAGGCCGCCGGCGTCATCCACACCGACTTCCAGCGCGGCTTCATCAAGGCCGAGGTGATCGGCTTCGATGACCTGATGGAGGCCGGCTCCACCCAGGCCGCGCGGGCCGCCGGCAAGGCCCGCATGGAGGGCAAGGACTACGTGATGCAGGACGGCGACGTCGTGGAGTTCCGCTTCAACGTGTGAACGAGCAGGGGTAGTACGCAGGCCATCCGGGTGTGCATCACCGGTGATGTACCTATGATGCAGGAGTGCGCACCACCGTTGACCTCCCCCCCGCCGTGCATCGGCGGGCGCAGGAGCTCGCCAAGGCCCGTGGGCAGTCCCTGTCCGCGACCCTCGCGGAACTGACAGCCAGAGGGCTGAGCCAGATGGCAGAGCCCGTCGTCGTGAAAACCGATGCCACATCGGGCTTCCCGGTACTGAGCGTGGGGCGGCGCGTCACGTCCGACGACGTCGCAGAGGCTCTCGACGAGCAGTGACGACCTTCCTGCTCGACGCCAACGTGCTGATCTCCATGACCATCGAAGAGCACGAGCACCATCAGCGCGTTGCCGCCTGGTTGGCCGGCGTCGAGCACGTCGCACTGTGCCCGATCGTCGAGGGCGCGCTCGTCCGCTTCCTCGTGCGCATCGGCGAGAGCGCGGACACGGCGGCCGAGGTCCTGAGGCGGTTCCACGCCGACCCGCGCTGCCAGTTCTGGCCCGACTCCGTCACCTACGCCGAGGCCGACCTCAACGGGCTGCGCGGTCATCGCCAGGTGACGGATGCGTACCTGGTCGCGCTGGTTGGCGCGCGTGGCGACGCTCGTCTGGCGACCCTTGACCGGGCGCTGGCGCAGATGCACCCACAGGCGACAGCCCTCCTCTCCGAGGTCTGATGGCGTCAGGCGACTCGGTGGAGTTCCGCTTCAACGCGCGAGGCGGCCACGACGTCGGGGGACGCAAAGCCCTGGACGAGCACGACAGGTTAGGGCTCGGGAGCCACGGAGGCTCTCGCACCTGCACCCCTGGAGTCGGACGTGCGCGCCTTCACCCCCTCGGACGGCGACGCCGTCATCGACCTCGTCGTCGCTGCCGGCAGGTTCGCGCGGGAGGACGCCGGGTTCCTGGCTGATGGTGCGTTGGAGCCCGAAGGCGGCAGCACGTGCTTCGTGGACGAGGCAGAGGACGGGCACGGCTTGGCGTCCGTGCTGTTCTACCGACCGGAGGACGGGGCTGATCGTGCCTTCGACCTGACGATGATCGCCGTGCGGCCAGACCTGCAAGGCGGCGGACGCGGCGCAGCCCTCATGCGCCAGGCCGAGCATGACCTGTCCGGGCGCGGTCAGCGCCTGCTGCTCGTACGGACGTCCGGGACTGCGCAGTACGACCGGACGCGCGCGTTCTACAGAAGGCTCTCCTACGCCGAACACACCCGCGTGCCCGACTACTGGACCGACGGTGACGACCTGGTGCTCTTCACCAAGCGTCTGTCCGCGTGAACGTCGTGGATGCCTGTTCGCAACGGCACTCGGTGGAGCTCAGGTTCACCGCATGAGCGAGCCGGACGAGGTGTTCCCGGAGCAGGAGCACACCAGCGAGGTCACGACGTGGCTGGAGGATGGCGTCGTCCTGTTCAGGGTGGGCTCCTTCGGGACGACGCTGGAGTGGACCGCTCAGGAGGCACGCGAGGTCGGCCTGGCGCTGCAGGAGCTGGCAGAGCGAGCGGAGTCCTAGACCGGCGGCACAAGACGGGCCGGGATCAGCTCCCAGCAAGGTCGGCTTGTCCTGTAGCGGCGTCTTTGTCGTAGTCCTTTCTGATCAAGTACGTGCGTGGACCTCAAGTTGCGGCCCCACCGGTCTTCACTGCCCCGAGTGCGACGGGCCCCGAGGGGCGGCCCGAGCACACGAGGCGCCTGCCCGCGCCAAGGGGGGCTCTTCCATGGCCGCATCACGCTCTGCTCGTCGTCGGCCCTGGTCCAGTGGTCCCGTCGCGATCTGGCGCTGGAGCCCACTCACGGTCGCGGTGGCGATCGGTGCCGTCCTGGCGCTGGCCGCAGGGGTGACCCCGCCGGTGATGGACAGCTTCCGGCTGACAGCCGCGGCGACGTCCATCGAGTTCGTGAATCCGCCGACCACAGCTGCTCCCGGCGTGCCGCTCGCCCCCGTCGTGGTGCAGCTGAAGGGCGGCACCGATGCCGCCACGGCCACCGTGGGCCTCACCCTCGTCCGCAAGGGTGACTCGACCGGCAGCCTGACCACGTGCCCTGATGTGGCCCCTGACGGCCAGGGGAAGGCGACGTTCACCGGCTGCAAGATCGACAAGGGCGGCACGTACACGCTGAGGGCCACGCTCGGCACATTCACCGACAACACCGACCTCGTGGTGAGTGGGCCAGCGATCCTGGACTTCACCACCGAGCCGAGTGGTGGCGCCGCTGGCGCCGTGTGGGCCACCCAGCCGAGCCTCGTGGTCGCCGACGCCGCCGGCGTCGCCGTCACCCGGCCGGACCAGGCCTTCGGCCTGATCATCAAGCCGGGTACGGGCACCCCGGGCGCCGCGCTGTCCTGCGCGGCAAACCCCGTCGAGAGCGTCGACGGGGTTGCGACCTTCGCCGGCTGCAAGATCGACAAGCCGGGCACCGGCTACCGGCTGCTCGCTCTCGCCAAGGACGACCAAGTCGCCGGCACGAGCGCCGAGTTCGCCATCAGCGCGGGTGCCCCGACGGCGCTGCGCTTCCTCACCCAGCCGGTCGGCGGTGCAGCCGGCGGCATCGCCGTGCAGCCCGTCATCGCTGTGGTCGACGCGGGGCTGAACACGGCTGCGACCAGCACGGTCGACATCGCGCTGTCCGTCAAAACACCGTCCGGCGCCACCATCACGTGCGGCACCACCCCCACCGTCAAGGGCGTTGCCGCCTTCACGGGCTGCTCGGTCGGCGCACCCGGGACCTACACGCTCACCGCCACCGCGAACGGCCTCACGTCTGCTACGAGCGCCGAATTCACCGTGACTGCCGGTGGCCTCGCGGCCCTGAGCTTCACGACGCAGCCGGGTGGCGGCGCCGGCGGTCAGGCCTTCGCCGAGCAGCCCGCGGTCACGCTGAAGGACGCGGGCGGCAGCGCCACCACCGGCATCGTCACGCTGACCCTGTCGGGCGGCAGCGCCGGAGCGGCGTTGCAGTGCAACAACAACCCGGCCGTGTCCACGGGCAACGTGGCGACGTTCAGCGGCTGCAGCGTCGACACGACCGGCACCGCCTACGTCCTCACGGCCACGTCCGGAGGGTTCACAGCCCTCAGCGAGCCCTTCGACGTGACGGCCGGCGGGATCACCACCCTCGAGATCACGGCCGCACCCAACACCGCCACCGGCGGCAGCTCGTTCGCCGACGTCGTCGTGAAGGCATCCGACGCAGGTGGCAACCCGGCCGCCGGCAGCGTTGCCCTGGCCCTGGTGCCCGAGCTGGGCACCGAGGGCGCGGTGCTCACCTGCCCGAGCCCGACAGCCGCCGCGACCGGCGGGGTGGCCACCTTCGAGAACTGCAGGATCGACCTCGCCGGCAAGGGCTACCGCCTGCAGGCGAGTGCGGCGGGGACGTCCGCGGCGGTGGACACGACCGACGCCTTCGACGTGGCAGTCGGCGCGCCGCACCACCTCGCCTTCCGGACCGCAGCCGGGGGCGGCACCGGCGGGACGGCTTGGGTCGAGCAGCCCGTCGTTGCCATCGAGGACGCCGGCGGCAACCTCGTGGCCGCGAGCCAGGCGGACGTCCGCCTGGCCACAGCGACGGGAACGCTGACCTGCGCCTCGAACCCGCTCCGAGTCACGAGCGGCTCCGCTCTGTTCGCCGGCTGCGCCGTGGACAAGGCCGGGACGCACACGCTGACGGCCACCTCAGCCGGCCTCGCCAGCGCCACCAGTCGCGTCGATGTGACGCCGGGTCCCGCCGCCCAGCTGCTGTTCACACGGCAGCCGCAGCGGGGCGAGCCGGGCAAGGCGCTCACCGCTCAGCCGGAGGTCCGCGTCGCCGATGCCGGCGGCAACCCGGCGACGGGTACCAGCGGAGCCGTGGCGCTGGCGCTCACGCCCGGCACCGGGATCGCAGGCGCCTCGTCCTCGTGCTCCTCGGCCGGGCTGTCGAGCAGCCTCGCCACGTTCTCCGGCTGCTCCGTCGGGGTCATCGGCGGCGGCTACACGTTCACCGCCCGCTACGGGGCTCTGCGCGCGGAGAGCCTGCCGTTCAACGTGGTTCCTCCGGCACCGACGGCACTCGGCCTGGCGCCGAAGGGGGTTCCTCTCGGGCAGACCTTCGGCGGCCGCCTCTACGGCAACAACCCGACGGACGTGCAGAACTCGGTGAACACGGCCACCGGCTCGCTGCACACCAGCGTGGTCGACCTGCAGGTGGCGGGCGTCGGCGAGGACCTGGTCCTCGAGCGCACCTACAACTCGGCCGACACGGCACCGGGCGCCTTCGGTCCGGGCTGGAGCTCGGTGCTCGACCTGGCCGTGACGATCGACGGCCCCGGCACCACCGCCACGGTCCGCGGCGAGGACGGACAGCGGCTGGTCTTCACCCGGCCCAAGGGCAGCTCGACCTGGGTGGCGCCGCCCGGCGCCCACTCCGCGCTCACGTGCACGGCCAAGACGTGCCAGGTCGTGAGGTACGACGGGACCCGTTTCGAGGTGACGGGCAGCCAGCTGACGTCCTACCTGGACGCCGGTGGCCAGGGGCTGCGCTTCAGCTACGACGCTGCGGGGCAGCTCCGCCAGATCCTCGTCGCCACCACCGACGTCAAGAAGCCGCAGGTCGTGACGGTGACCACCACCGCTGGCCGCGTCACGTCACTGACGACAGCGACGCGGTCCGTCTCCTACCGCTACTCGGCGAGCCTGCTGACCGGCATCACGGACGTCCTCGGGAAGCCCTGGGCCTACACGTACTCCAACGAGAGGCTGACCCGGATCACGGACCCGGACACCTCCACCCGCTTGACGGCCGCCTACGACGGCATCGGTCGGGTCACCTCCGTCGTGGAGGGCGGC
>JBKJQM010000171.1:0-2675 GCA_046594005.1 Mycobacteriales bacterium | reverse complement strand
GGCAAGGTCACCAAGCTCGTCCCGTTCGGTGCGTTCGTGCGCGTCGACGAGGGCATCGAGGGCCTGGTCCACATCTCCGAGCTGGCCGAGCGCCACGTCGAGATCCCGGAGCAGGTCGTCAACGTCGGTGACGAGCTGCTGGTCAAGGTCATCGACATCGACCTCGAGCGCCGCCGCATCAGCCTGTCGCTGAAGCAGGCCAACGAGACCGGTGTCAGCGGCGAGGCGACCTTCGACCCCGCGCAGTACGGCATGGCCGCGTCCTACGACGCCACCGGCGAGTACATCTACCCCGAGGGCTTCGACCCGGCGACCGGCGAGTGGCTGCCGGGCTACGAGGAGGCGCGCGACGTCTGGGAGAAGCAGTACGCCGACGCCCAGAAGCGCTTCGAGGCCCACCAGGAGCAGATCAAGCGCATGGCGGCCGCGGACGCCGAGGCGGCCCTGCCGACCTCGTACACCTCCGTGGCCGGCGAGGACGGCGCCGAGGAGCCCACCGAGGAGGGCGCTCCCGCCGCTCCGCGCCCGGCTCCGGCGGCCTCCGGCGGCACGCTCGCCTCGGACGAGGCGCTGCAGGCGCTGCGCGAGAAGCTCTCGGGCGGCGGCGCGTAGGCACCCCGCACGACGCACGTCGCAGAGCCCCTGCCGGTACGCCGGCAGGGGCTCCTGCGCGTTCCGGGGCAGGCCGACAGGCTGGGCAGGCTTGAGCCAGGAGGGGTGCCGCACCCCGGGGCTCAGGTACCTCGGTACCGGTACCGAAGTACCTGGCCGCGGTGTCACGTGTGTGACACCTGAGCGCGGCAGCACGCTCAGGACCGCCCGTTGCGGGCCTGCGCGGCTGCTGACCTCCTTGACGACTCTGTGACGCTGCGTCATACATCGGTGACCCAGGCCTGACCCGTCCGCCCCTCTTCCGTCTCCCGGAACCGAGTCCTCCCCATGCGGTGTCTGCTCGTCGACTCGTGCTCGGTGTACGCCACCGGCTTCGTCCAGGTCCTCAGCACCGCCCCGGGTGTCGGCGGGGTGCAGGCCGCAGCGTCGGTGGAGCGCGCTGTCGTCGTGATGGGGCGGGACCGGCCGGACGTCGTCCTGTCCGCGCTGGCGGACCTCGCCGAGGTGGCGCGGCTCGTCCGCACGGCCGCCCCCGTTCCGGTGGTCGTCCTGCACTGGTCGCGGCGCCGCGACGACGCCAGGACGGTGTGGGCGGCAGGCGGTGCGGCCTACGTCCCGAAGGACCTCGCGCCCGAGCGGCTGCTGGCGGTCCTGGCGGACGTGCAGGCGGGCGCGCGCTGCTTCCCGCCCCTCGACGACGCTGCCGTCCGCCGGTCCGGGCCGCACGTGGCGCGCCGCGCCACGGACACCGCCGCGCTGACGCCGCGGGAGCTGGAGATCGTCCGCCTCGTGCTCGTGGGCCTGCCGACCAAGCAGGTGGCCTCGCGTCTCGGCATCGCCGCGCAGACCACCAAGAACCACCTCGCGCGGGCGATGGCCAAGGCCGGCGTCCGGTCCCGCGTCCAGCTCTACGCCTGGGCCGTCGCGCACGGCGTCATGGAGGAGTCCCGCGCCGTTCCTGCGCTGCTGTCGGTGGGGGAGCGCGCCCGGTCGTAGGGTCGCCGCGTGCACAGCGTCGGCCTCACCGGGGGCATCGGGTCCGGCAAGTCCGCGGTCAGCCGGCTGCTCGGCTCGTACGGCGCGGTGGTCCTCGACGCGGACCTGATGGCTCGCGAGGTCGTGGAGGTCGGCACTCCCGGCCTGGCCGCCGTGGTCGACGCGTTCGGTCCGGAGGTGCTGCGCGAGGACGGCTCGCTGGACCGCGAGGAGCTCGGCCGCCGCGTGTTCGCCGACCCCGAGCAGCTGGCCCGCCTGAACGCGATCGTGCACCCGCTCGTGGGGGAGCGGTACGCCGAGCTTGTCGCTGCGGCGGAGGAGTCCGGCGCGCGGGTCGTCGTGCACGACGTGCCGCTGCTGGTGGAGAACGGGCTGGCGGGGGCGTACGACGCGGTGGTGGTCGTCTCCGCCACCCCGGCCACCCAGCTGGACCGGCTGATGCGTGTCCGGGGGATGAGCGAGCACGACGCCCGCGCCCGCATAGACGCCCAGTCGACGCTTGCGAGCAAGCTCGAGGTCGCGACGCACGTGATCGAGAACGACGGTCCGCTCGAGGACCTGGAACCCCAGGTGGCCCTGCTCTGGACGGAACTGATGGACGCAGCGTCGTCAAGGGACAGCAGAACGTAGCCGAACTGACATCGTGGGTTTCACCTCCGGTGCGCCGGGTACTCCGTATGGTCGCCCCGTGCCCCCTCACCCCGGTCGTCCTGCAGTCCTGTGGTCGGCGGTGCGCTCGGGCGCCGGCACGGCCACCCGGGAGATTGCCCTGCTGCTCGCGGTCGTGCTGCTCGCCGGCCTCGGCGCCGCGCAAGGGGCGCCGCCGGCGCCTGCCGGCGTCCCCGCCGCTGCGCGCCCGGTCGCGGCGGCCTCGCCGCTGCCGTCCCCCGTCGCCGCCGGCCCCGTCGTCCGTCGTGCCGACCGCCCGGTGCGGGTGGACGCGCGCACCGGTCGGCAGAAGGCGGCTCCTGCTCCGGCGCCGCCGGCAGCACCCCAGCCCGTCCTGGCCGTGCCGCCGCCGCCGAGGGTCCGCTGGCTCCCCAGCGGCACCGGCATGTGGCTGCACG
>JBKJQM010000130.1:0-7309 GCA_046594005.1 Mycobacteriales bacterium | reverse complement strand
AGCAGCAGGCCCTCCACCAGGTGAGCTCGCTCCTGCGCCTTCCGGAGCCGGTACCGCGACCGTCGGGTGATGACGTCGCGGCGGTGGTCGAGAAAGACCTGGAGCAGCTGCTTGAGTCCCAGCGTCCGGGGCTGCCCGTCGACGAGGGCCAGGTTGTTGATGCCGAAGGACTCCTCCAGCGGCGTGAGCCGGTACAGCTCGCCGAGGACCGCCTGGGGGTTGAAGCCCGCCTTCACCTCGAAGACGAGCTCGGTGCCCCGGGAGCGGTCCGTGAGGTCCTTCACGTCCGCGATGCCCTGCAGCTTCTTGCCGTTGACGAGCTCCTTCACCTTGGTGATGACGCGCTCGGCGCCGACGCCGTAGGGAAGCTCGGTGACGGTGATGGCGCTCTTGCCACGGGGGAGCGGACCGACCTCGGCGGTGGCGCGCATGCGCACGACTCCACGACCGGTCTCGTACGCGGCCCGCACCTCGGTCATGCCCAGCAGCTGGCCGCCGGTCGGCAGGTCGGGCCCCGGTACGAAGCGCATCAGGTCGTCGAGGTCGGCGGTCGGGTGCTGCAGCAGGTGGCGGGCCGCGTCGACGACCTCCACCAGGTTGTGCGGGATCATGTTGGTGGCCATGCCGACGGCGATGCCGGAGGTGCCGTTGACGAGCAGGTTGGGCATCGCGGCCGGCAGTACCGAGGGCTGCTTGAGCGAGCCGTCGTAGTTGTCCTCGAGGTCGACGGTCTCCTCGTCGAGGCCTTCGGTCAGCAGCAAAGCGGCTGCTGTCAAACGACATTCAGTGTAACGGCTGGCAGCCGCGGAGTCGTCGGGTGATCCCCAGTTGCCGTGCCCGTCGATGAGCGGCACCCGCATCGCGAACGGCTGGGCGAGGCGCACCATCGCGTCGTAGATCGCCGAGTCGCCGTGCGGGTGGAAGCGGCCCATCGTGTCGCCGACGACGCGGGCGCTCTTCACGTACGGCCGGTCGGGGCGCAGGCCGGAGTCGGCCATCGAGAACAGGATCCTGCGGTGCACCGGCTTGAGGCCGTCGCGGGCGTCGGGCAGCGCGCGGGAGTAGATGACGGAGTACGAGTAGTCGAGGTAGCTCGACTCGATCTCGTCGACGACGTTCGTGTCGATGATCGTGCCCTCGCCCTCGAAGGGCGGGATGTGCGAGGAGGACTGCCGCTTGCGTGCCATCAGGTGTCGAGCAGCTCTCGGTTGACGCGCGAGGCGCTGCTGACGATGAAGTCGCGGCGGGGCGCGACGTCGTTGCCCATGAGCAGCTCGAGCACCCGCTCGGCGGACTCGGCCTCACCCGGGTTGATGCGCCGCAGGGTGCGGGTGGCCGGGTGCATCGTGGTCTCGGCCAGCTGGTCGGGGTCCATCTCGCCCAGGCCCTTGTAGCGCTGGATCTGGCCCTTCACCTTCGCCCCGCGCGCCGCGATCTTCTTGAGCTCGCCCTGCATCTGCTTCTCGGAGTAGGTGTAGATCGGCTCCTTCGCCCCGGCCACCTCGATGCGGTGCAGCGGGGGGACGGCGGCGTACAGCCGGCCGGCCTCGATGACCGGGCGCATGTAGCGGGCGAACAGCGTGATGAGCAGGCAGCGGATGTGGGCGCCGTCGACGTCGGCGTCGGTGGTGATGACGATCTTCCCGTAGCGCATCTGCTCGACGTCGAACGTCCGACCGGTGCCGGCGCCGACGACCTGGATGATCGCGGCGCACTCGGCGTTGGAGAGCATCTCGCTCACGCCGGCCTTCTGGACGTTGAGGATCTTCCCGCGCAACGGGAGCAGCGCCTGGAACTCGCTGTTGCGCGCGAGCTTGCCGGTGCCGAGGGCGCTGTCTCCCTCGACCAGCCACAGCTCCGTGCGCGACACGTCGCTGGAGCGGCAGTCGGCGAGCTTCGCCGGCAGCGTCGAGGTCTCCAGTGCGGTCTTGCGTCGGGCCGCGTCCTTGGACGCCTTGGCGGCCTGCCGGGTCTTGGCGGCGGCGGCGACCTTCTCCAGGACGACCCGCGCCTGCGCCTTGCGCTTCTTGTTGTCGAGGAACTCCGTGCGCAGCCCGCGGGCGACGACGTCGGCCACGATCTTCGAGACGCCAGGGGTGCCCAGCTCGTCCTTCGTCTGGCCGAGGTACTGCGGCTCGGGCACCTTGACGGTGACGACCGCGGTGAGGCCCTCCAGGACGTCGTCCTTGATCACCGGGTCGTCGTTGGCCCGCAGCACGCGGGCGGCCTTCATCGTGTCGTTGAGGGTCTTGAGCAGCGCGCGCTCGAAGCCGTTCTGGTGGGTGCCGCCGTGCGGGGTCGCGACGACGTTGCAGAACGACTGCACGCGCGTGTCGTAGCCGGTGCCCCAGCGCAGCGCGACGTCGACCTCGCAGTGCCGCTCGACGACGGTCGTGACCATGTGGCCCTTGTCGTCGAGGACCGGGACGGTCTCCTTGTAGTCACCCGTCCCGACGATGTGCACCGGGTCGCAGACGGCGCCGTCGACCGCGAGGTGCTCGACGAAGTCGGCGGTGCCGCCGTCGAACCGGAAGGTCTCCTCGACGAGCTCGCCCGAGCGGTGGTCGAGCATCGCGAGCGTCAGGCCGGGGACGAGGAACGCGGTCTGGCGCAGCCGGTCGTGCAGCTGCTCGACGTCCACCGCGGAGCCCTTGCTGAACAGCGGGAGGTCCGGCCACCAGCGCACGGACGTGCCCGTCTGCGTCTTGGGCGCCTTGCCCGCGACCGACAGCCCGTCGCGCGGGGTGAAGGCGGCCTGCGGTGCGGCGTCGGCAAAGGTGCCGGGCACGCCGCGGCTGAAGCTCATCGTGTGGACCCGGCCCCCGCGTCGTACGACCACGTCCAGCCGCACGGACAGGGCGTTGACGACCGAAGCGCCGACGCCGTGCAGGCCGCCGGAGGTCTTGTAGCCGCCCCCGCCGAACTTGCCGCCGGCGTGCAGCTTGGTCATGACCAGCTCGACGCCGGTCAGGCCGCTCTTGGGCTCGACGTCCACCGGGATGCCGCGGCCGTCGTCGTGCACCTCGACCGAGCCGTCCTCGTGCAGCACCAGCTCGATGCGGTTGCAGTGGCCGGCCAGCGCCTCGTCGACGGCGTTGTCGACGATCTCGTACGCCAGGTGCGTCAGGCCCTTGGAGTCGGTCGAGCCGATGTACATGCCGGGGCGCTTGCGCACCGCCTCGAGGCCTTCGAGGACGGACAGGTGCTTGGCGGTGTAGCCGCTGTCCTTGGACGGTGGAGAGGCGGCAGTCGAGGGCGCGGTCATGAGGGGTCCATTGTCGCCGATCCGGCCGACAGATCGCGGTAGGACACGATGGACCGGTGCGCGATCTGGCCCGGCTCCCCAAGGCGCACCTGCACCTGCACCTGGCCGGCGCGATGCGGCCGTCGACGCTGGTCGACCTGGCCGCGCAGCAGGGCCGGCGGCTGCCCGCGGAGCTCCTGGACCCGGGCGGTGCGCGGCTCGACGTGACGGCCCGTCGCGGCTGGTCGCGCTTCCAGCGGCTGTACGACGCGGCGCGCGACGTCGTCGCCGGTCCGGACGAGGTGCGTCGCCTCGTACGGGAGATCGCGGAGGACGAGCGGGCAGCCGGCTCCGGCTGGGTCGAGGTGCAGGTCGACCCGTCGTCGTACGCCGCGCGGCTCGGCGGTCTGCAGGCCGCTGTCGAGGTGGTCCTGTCGGCGATGGGGGAGGCCGAGCGCGACACCGGCGTCGGGATGCGGCTGGTCGTCGCGGCCAACCGCACCCGCCACCCGGCCGACGCCGAGACGCTGGCCCGGGTCGCCCGCCGCTTCGCTGGCCGGGGAGTCGTCGGCTTCGGGCTGTCGAACGACGAGACGAAGGGCCGGCCGGAGGAGTTCGCCAAGGCGTTCACGATCGCCAAGGACGCCGGGCTGCTCTCGGTGCCGCACGCGGGCGAGCTCCGCGGGATCCGCAGCGTGCAGGGAGCGGTCGAGTCGCTGCACGCCGACCGGCTCGGGCACGGCGTGCGCTCGGTCGAGGACCCGCTGACCGTGCGGCTGCTGGCCGAGCGGGGCGTCGTGCTCGAGGTGTGCCCGGCCTCGAACGTGGCGCTCGGGGTGGCCGGCGCCGTCGAGCTCGTCCCGGTCCGCCAGCTCCGCGAGGCGGGGGTCCCCGTCGCGCTCGGCGCGGACGACCCGCTGCTGTTCCGGTCCGGGCTGCTGGAGCAGTACGCCGCCGTGCGCGACCAGCAGGGCCTGGACGACGAGGCGCTCGCGGGCCTGGCGGCGGACGCCGTACGGGGGAGCGCCGCTCCTGGGGACGTGCGCGCCCGGCTGCTGGCCGGCATCGACGCCTGGCTCGCCGCCCCCGCCTGACGGCCGCCTCACCCTGCTGATCATCCGCACGCTAAGTGCGCAAGAGCCGTATCAGGGGGGCGGTCTTGCGCACGGATGCTGCGGATGATCAGCGGAAGTGAGTGAAGGGCTGGCCACGGAGTGTCATCAGTGGCACCATGGGCACCAGCAGTCACAGAACGCGACGCAACCTGATCGAGGCCGCTGGGGAAGGCGCACCTCGTCCACCAGGAGGCACCGTGTCCGCCGGCGTGCTGTACGTCCACTCGTGTCCACCCGCGCTCTGCCCCCACGTCGAGTGGGCGGTGGCCGCTGAGCTGGGCGCGCGTGCCCGCATGGAGTGGATCGAGCAGCCCTTCGCGCCCGGCCAGCTCCGGGCCGAGATCAACTGGCGCGGCCGCTCCGGCACCGCCGGCCGGCTGGCCGCCGCGCTGCGCGGCTGGAGCGTCCTGCGCTATGAGGTGACCGAGGAGCCGAGCCCCGGCTGCGACGGCGAGCGGTACGCCGTGACGCCCACGCTCGGCGTCTTCCGGTCGTCCATGTCGGTCAACGGGGACGTCCTCGTGGGGGAGGACCGGCTACGCACGCTGCTCGCGACGATGACCGGTCCGCAGCTCGCCCAGGGCCTGGACGCCCTGCTCGGCAGCGCCTGGGACGACGAGCTCGAGCCCTACCGCGAAGCGGGGGAGGGGGCCCCGGTCACCTGGTTGCACCAGGTGGTCTAGGAAAGGGGGTTCGTGACCCAGTCCGCCCGGTCCGCGAGGTTGTGATCTGCGGAACGGGGGACTGAACGTCCCGACGCCCTGCCCCATGACCTCAGGAGACCTGCATGACCGCGCTCGCCAGCATCGACTTCGAGGAGGGCTTCAACAACGCCTTCCAGGACGGGATCGAGCTGCTCCCGAAGATCGGCTACTTCCTGCTGATCCTGATCGTCGGCATCCTCCTGGCCAAGTTCGTGCAGAAGATCCTCACCAAGATCCTGCAGAAGGTCGGCTTCGACAACCTCGTCGAGCGCGGCGGGGTGAAGCAGGCCCTGTCCAAGAGCAAGTACGACGCGGCCGCGATCCTGGCCCGCATCGTCTACTACTTCATCTTCCTGCTGGTGCTGTCGGCTGCGTTCGGGGTCTTTGGCGCCGACAACCCCGTCAGCACCTTCCTCGACGAGATCATCCGCTTCCTGCCGAAGCTCTTCGTCGCCGTCCTGATCATCGTCATCGCGGCCGCGGTTGCCGCAGCCGTCAAGGACCTGGTCAGCAGCACCCTCGGCGGGCTGTCCTACGGCAAGGCACTGGCCAACGGCGTCTCGCTGTTCATCCTGGCCATCGGCGTCTTCGCTGCCCTGAGCCAGCTCGAGATCGCTCCTCTGATCGTGACCGGCATCTTCTACGCCCTGGTCGCCCTCATCGTCGTCCCGCTGATCATCGCGTTCGGCGTCGGTGGGATCGAGCCGGCGCGCGACGCAATCCGCGACGCGCAGGCAAAGAGCCGTGAGAAGGCCCGCGAGATCCGGACTGAGGTCTCCGACGAGGAGACCGCTTCCGCTCCCACCCGTCGCACGCGCCCCGCTGCCGCCCCTGTGCGTCGCCGCCGCCCGACGGCCTGAGCAGATGATCGAAGCCCGGCAGACCGACGTCTGCCGGGCTTCGGCGCGTCCGGGGCCGGTTCGCGGGGCAGGAGTCACGCCATGACCGCTGCTCTCACGTCTGCGCCGGCCGAGCGCGCAGGGCTGCGGGTGGAGCCGCTGCTCATGACAGGCGCCGCAGCCGTGCTCGCGGTGGTGCTCGCCCGCCGCGGTCAGGGCCGTCTGGCGCTGTACGTCGTGGCGGCCCGGGTCGGGGCGCTGGTGCTGTCGCAGGGTCTCAAGCTGGCCGTGGACCGGGTCCGCCCCGTCTTCGACGTTCCGGTCGCCACCGCGCTGGGCGGCTCGTTCCCGTCGGGGCACGCGCTGGGGTCGTCAGTGTTCTGGACCACCACGGCAGTGCTGCTCGTGCCTCACCTCCGCCGCCCTCGGCTGCTGCTCGTCACTGCTGTCGCCGTGGCCGTCATCGTGTCCGTCAGTCGCGTGCTGCTCGGTGTCCACTACCTGTCCGACGTCGTCGGTGGCCTGCTGCTGGGCCTGGGGTGGGCGGCGCTGTGCACGGCGATCTTCACCGCCTGGCGAGCCGAGCAGAGCCGCCGCCCGGTCGACCCGGTGCGCGACGGGATCGGGGCGTGACCCGCTCACCGGCCGAGGATCTGCGCAGCATCGCGTTCTGCCTGGAGCGGGCGCTCGAGCCCTCCTACCGGGTGAAGGCCTTCCGTACGGCCGCTGCCGTCGTAGACCGAACCCCACCCGCGGAGCTGGCCGCCCGCGCCGAGGCCGGCACGCTCACCGAGCTGACGGGCATCGGGAAGGTCACCGCTCTGGTCGTGCAGGAGTCGCTGGCCGGCACCGAGCCGGTCTATCTGCGCCGGGTGCTGACGCTGGACGGCACGCCGGTCTCGCAAGGAGCCACGGCGCTGCGGGCGACCCTGCAGGGTGACTGCCACGTGCACAGCGACTGGTCCGATGGAGGGTCGCCGATCGAGGCGATGGCCCTCACGGCCCGGGCGCTGGGGCACGCATACATCGTGCTGACGGACCACTCGCCGCGCCTCACGGTGGCCAACGGGCTGTCGGCCGACCGACTGCGGGCCCAGCTCGAGGTCGTCGAGGCGCTCAACACCGATCTGGCGGTCGATGGCGGACCCCCGTTCCGGGTGCTCACCGGGATCGAGTGCGACATCAACACCGACGGCTCGCTCGACCAGGACCCCGTGCTGCTGGCCCGCCTCGACCTCGTCGTGGCCAGCGTGCACAGCGCGCTGCGGATGCCGCGGGAGCAGATGACCGCCCGCCTGGTGGCAGCGATCAGCAACCCGCACACGGACGTGCTGGGTCACTGCACCGGCCGGCAGGTGCTCGGTCACGGTCGTGGCGGAGCAGGCCGCCCGGAGAGCGATTTCGACG
>JBKJQM010000078.1:0-2634 GCA_046594005.1 Mycobacteriales bacterium | reverse complement strand
GGTCCTCGCGACGCTGCGCGCCGTCGCCGACCTCCACCTCCCCATCACGGTCACGGTGCTGGCGGCCGTCGCCGAGAACATGCCGAGCGGCACCGCTCAGCGCCCCGGTGACGTGCTGCGGCAGTACGGCGGTCGTACCGTCGAGGTGCTCAACACCGACGCGGAGGGCCGGCTGGTGCTCGCCGACGCCCTCGCGTACGCCGACCGCGACCTGAAGGCCGACGTGATCGTCGACGTGGCGACGCTCACCGGAGCCATGCCGGTGGCGCTCGGCAAGCGGCACGCGGGGCTGTTCGCCAGCGACGACGAGCTCGCCGCCCAGCTCGAGGAGGCCGCGCTGGCCTCCGGCGAGCCGGTGTGGAGGATGCCGCTGGTTGAGGACTACCGGGTCGCGCTGGACTCCCCGATCGCCGACCTGCGCAACATCGGGCAGCCCAAGCTCAAGCTCAACGGCGGCTCGATCACCGCGGCGCTGTTCCTGCGCGAGTTCACCGGCGGCCGCCCGTGGGCCCACCTCGACATCGCCGGCCCGGCCTTCGCCGGCAGCGACGAGGACGAGAAGACCAAGGGCGGCACCGGCTACGGCGTACGCCTGCTCACCGCCTGGCTGACCGCGCTGGCCGCGCAGCCGCAGCGCCGATCCCGCCGGAGCGCCTGATGTACGGACTCACGGTGCGCTGGTCGCTGCGTGACAGCCCGGCCGGCACGGATGACAAGCTGCGGGAGTACGTCCGCGACAGCTCGGTCCCGCGCTTCACGGGGATGCCCGGCCTGGTGCAGAAGACCTGGCAGATCGTCGACCGCGGCTTCTTCTCCGGCGTCTACGTCTGGGCGACCCCGCAGGCGCGAGCGGACTTCCTCGCGGACTTCCGGGCCAACCCGAGCCCCGTCACGGCGATGGTCGGCAGCGACCCCGAGCTCGTCCAGGAGTGGGACCTCGTCGGCGTCGCCGTCGGCGGCGACGGACCGTTGTCCCCAGAACTGCCCTGACCCCTGGCGGACCCGGTCGGCGGCGCGCGAGCGTGTCGACATGCCGATCCCCAGGGAGCACCATGAGCGCCATGCCCGTCCTGACCGTGCCCGCCTCGTCCCGACCGCTGACCTACGACGACCTCGCCGACACCCCGCATGACGGCCGTCGCTGGGAGCTCGTCGACGGGACGCTGGTCGTGAGCCCGGGCCCGGTGCTCGAGCACCAGGACGTCGTGGGCAACCTCTTCCTGCTGCTGCGGGCGCACTGCCCGGCCGACCTCAAGGTGGTGCTGGCGCCGTACGACGTGAAGCTCGCCGACGACACCGTGCTCGAGCCTGACCTGCTGGTCGCGCCCCGCGCGCAGTTCACCCGGAAGTTCCTGCCCGGCCCCCCGCTGCTGGCGGTCGAGGTCCTGTCACCGAGCACCTCCCGCTTCGACCGCCTGGTCAAGCGCGAGCGGCTGCAGGAGGCCGGCTGCCGGTCCTACTGGCTGCTGGACCCGGTCGAGCCGGCAGTCACGGTGCTGGAGCTGGAGGACGGGGAGTACGTCCAGAAGGGGCGGGCGAGCGGCGCCGAGGCGCTGTCGGTGAGCCTCCCGTTCCCGCTCACGATCGTCCCGGCAGACCTGCAGGACTGATCAGGCAGCGAGGCAGGCGACCAGCAGGCCGGCGCCGACGGGCAGCGCGGCGGTCACGAAGCGCGGCTCGTCCCGCACCGTCTTGGCCAGCTCGCGCAGCGCCACCGTGTCGGCGTCGCGGGCCGACGGCTCGGCCACCTTGCCCCCGCCGAGCGCGCCGGCGAAGACCACGAGCCCGCCCGGGCGCAGCAGGCGCAGCGACGCGTCGAGGTAGTCGGGGTTCTCCGAGCGGTTCGCGTCGCAGAACACCAGGTCGTACGCCGCGTCCGACAGCCGGGGCAGGACGTCGAGGGCGCGGCCGCCGATGAGCCGGGCCCGTCCGGTCGGCACGCCCGCCTCGGCCAGCGAGGCCTTGGCCAGGCGCTGGTGCTCGCCCTCGCTGTCGACGCTGGTGAGGATGCCGTCGGCGCGCATGCCGCGCAGCAGCCACAGGCTGGACACGCCCGCGCCCGTGCCGACCTCGATGACGGCCTTGGCGCTGCTCGCCGCGGCCAGCATCCGCAGGGCCGCACCCGTCGGGGCGTCCACGGCGCCGACGCCGACCTCGGCCGCGCGCTGCCGGGCGGCCAGCAGCGGGGCGTCCTCGGGCTGCCAGGCGGTGATCCACTCGGACAGGGCCCCGTCCTTGCCGGGCTTGCCTCGCGACTGCTCGGAGGTGCTGCTGCCGGACTCGATGACCGCCTCCAGGGGCTGACTTCCCGGCGCGACTGCCCCGGTCGGCCGGAGCCTATCGGGGCCGGCAGCGGGAACGGGCCTCTCCGACCGCGCGTTGCACCGGGAAGACGGTGGGGCCGCACGGCCTTACGCCCGCTTCACAGGAGGCTGCGCACGATGACCGCATCGGGTCTGCTGGACGTGCCCGGGTCGACGGGAGGCGGACAGGTGCTGGAGGACAGCACGTCGGCGACCGAGACCTGGACGCCGCCGTCGTGGGACGAGGTCGTGCGGACCCATTCGGCCCGCGTCTACCGGCTGGCCTACCGCCTCACCGGCAACCCGCACGAGGCCGAGGACCTCACGCAGG
>JBKJQM010000391.1:0-5029 GCA_046594005.1 Mycobacteriales bacterium | reverse complement strand
CGGGTCGGTGGAGTAGCGGAGGTAGCGACCGTCGGCGGCCTTCTCGATCGCGGCGTTGACCTCCTCGACACTGGTCTCGCGGCCGGCCTCGAAGGTGAGGTCGGTGGCAGAGCCGGTCGGCACCGGGACGCGCATGGCGTAGCCGTCGAGCTTGCCCTTGAGCTCGGGGAGCACCAGGCCGATGGCCTTGGCCGCACCGGTGCTGGTGGGAACCAGGTTGAGGGCGGCAGCACGGGCTCGACGCAGGTCGCTATGAGGGGCGTCCTGCAGGTTCTGGTCCTGCGTGTAGGCGTGGATCGTGGTCATCAGGCCCGTGACGATGCCGAACTCGTCGTGGATCGCCTTGGCCATCGGGCCGAGGCAGTTGGTCGTGCAGGACGCGTTGGAGATGACGGTGTGCTTCGCCGGGTCGTACTGCTCGTGGTTGACGCCCATCACGATCGTGACGTCCTCGTTCGAGGCCGGCGCGGAGATGATGACCTTCTTCGCGCCGCCGTCGATGTGCGCGCGCGCCTTGGTGGCGTCGGTGAAGAAGCCGGTGGACTCGACGACCACGTCCGCGCCGACGTCGCCCCACTTCAGGTTCGCCGGGTCCTTCTCGGCGAAGATCTTGAGCGTCTTGTCGCCGACCTGGATGCCGCCGTCGACGACGCTCACGTCGGCGGGGTAGCGCCCCAGGATCGAGTCGTACTTGAGCAGGTGCGCCATCGTGGCGAGGTCACCCAGGTCGTTCGCGGCGACGATCTCGATGTCGGCCCCGCTCGCCGCCACTGCGCGGAAGAAGTTGCGGCCGATGCGGCCGAAGCCGTTGATGCCCACGCGGACGGTCACTGCTGCTCCTCGGAACGGTGCTGACGACGGACCCGGCGACCGTAGCGGACCGGCCCTGCCCGTCCGCGCCCCGGTGCGGCTGCGGTCAGGCCACCGGGACGAGCTGCTCGGTGCGCGCGCTGGTCCGCAGCGCCTCCAGGACACGGGAGACGACGAGCAGGTCACCCAGGTCAGCGGGCCACGGCCAGGTGTCGGCGGCGACGTCTCCCCCGCCGACCGCGCGGGTGAGGGCCGCGGCCGTCGCGACCAGGCCGGGGTCGGTGCCGCGGGGGTGCGGCACCCAGGACGGCAGCGACAGCAGGGGCAGCTCGGCGCCGCCCTCCCAGTGGGCGCCCAGCGGGCCGGCCACCAGGCGCGCGGTGGCGAAGGAGAGCCGCACCTGGAGCGGTCCGCCCTCGTGGGAGACGAGCACCGTGGCGCCGGAGGCGGTGAGCAGCGTCCAGGTCACCGCCGCGCCGTCCGGCAGCCGCTCCGCCGGCAGCGGTGCGGGTGCGGCGACGACGGCCGCCACCTCCCCGCACCAGGACGCGACGAGGTCGACCAGCTCGGCGGCGGCCTGGCGACCGCGCGGCCAGCCGCGGACCGTGACCTGCACGGGAGACGTGCCGACCAGGGGCAGCGCGGCCGCGACGGTGAGGGCCCATGGCTCCCACCGCAGGCGCAGGCCCACGGCGGCGTCCGCCGGCTCGTCCACTGCGCGGGCCGCCCGTACGAGCTCGGGGTCCAGCGGAGCAGCGGTCGGCAGCAGCAGGAGCAGCCCCGAGCCCCGCAGCTCCGGCAGCAGCGGGGCCAGGTCGCTGTCGTCGCCGTCCAGGGCCACCGCGTCGAGCAGCGGGTCGGCGAGCACCTCCCCCACCTCGACGTAGGTCGCGGCGTCGAGCCGGTCGACGTACGGGTCGGTCGAGAGCACGCCGCGCAGCGTCCAGCCGGCCGCGCGCAGCGGCGCCGGGTCGACCGCGCCCGCCACCGCCATCGTGGGCGCCGAGCCCGGGGGGCGGGACAGCCGGGCTGCCCGTGCCGCCTCGGTCAGGGGGAGTCCGCGAGCATGTCGGGCGTGACGCTGGACTCGGTGTCCGGGATGCCGAGGTCCTGGGCGCGCTTGTCGGCCATCGCGAGCAGCCGGCGGATCCGTCCTGCCACGGCGTCCTTGGTCATGGGCGGGTCCGCGAGGGCGCCGAGCTCCTCGAGGGAGGCGTTGGCGTGCTCGCGGCGCAGGCGGCCGGCGACGAGCAGGTGCTCGGGGGCGTCGTCGCCGAGGATGACCAGCGCCCGCTCGACGCGCGCTCCGGCGGCCACCGCGGCGCGGGCGGAGCGGCGCAGGTTGGCGTCGTCGAAGTTGGCCAGCCGGTTGGCGGTGGCCCGGACCTCACGGCGCATCCGGCGGTCCTCCCAGGCGAGCACCGCCTCGTGGGCGCCGAGCCGGGTGAGCAGCACGCTGATGGCGTCGCCGTCGCGCACGACCACGCGGTCGACCCCGCGCACCTCGCGGGCCTTGGCCGCCACGCCGAGCCGTCGGGCCGCGCCGACGAGCGCGAGGGCCGCCTCCGGACCGGGGCAGGTGATCTCGAGCGAGCAGGAACGACCCGGCTCCGTCAGCGAGCCGTGGGCCAGGAACGCTCCGCGCCAGGCGGCCGCGGCGTCGCAGGTCCCGCCGCTGACGACCTGCGGCGGGAGCCCGCGCACAGGGCGGCCGTGACCGTCGACGAGGCCGGCCTGGCGGGCCAGCCCCTCGCCGTCCTTGGACACGCGGACGATGTAGCGGCTGCCCTTGCGCAGCCCGCCGGCGGCGACCACGTGCACGTCGCTGGCGTGGCCGTAGACCTCCGCCAGCTCCTTGCGCAGGCGCCGGGCGGTGGAGCCGGTGTCGAGCTCGGCCTCCACGACGATGCGGGTGGAGCCGCCGGGGGCGGCGCCGGGGCCGGGTGCCTGGCCGCCGGGGCCGACCAGGTGGAGGCCGCCGGCGAAGCGGAGCAGCGCCGAGATCTCCGCCTTCCGGCAGCAGGGGCGGGTGACGGTCAGCCGGGAGAGCTCGTCCTTGACTGCGGCCGTCATCGCCATGCGTGTGCCTCCGGGGGCGTGCGTCTCGAGGTGCTGCTGAGGGGGGAGCCGAACACGCGGGCGTACGCCTGCGCGAGGCGGTCGGGAGAGTGGCGCGGGGTGCCGTCGCCTCGCGCGACGGGAGCGAGGACCAGCGAGGCGCCGGCGGCCGAGACCGTCTGCATCAGACCACGCGCGTCACCCACCGCGTGCTCGTCTGCGAGGACGACGTCGAAGACGAGATCCGGTGCGTGGGCGGCAAGGACGTCGAGGTGGGCCTCGGGCGAGAAGCCATCGGTCTCCCCCGCCTGCTCCGCCAGGTTGAGGCAGACCAGGCGGCGAGCCGTCGTGTGCACCAGGGCGTCGCGCAGACCGGGCACCAGCAGGTGCGGCAGCACGCTGGTGAACCACGAGCCCGGGCCGAAGACCACCCAGTCGGCGTCGAGCACGGCCTGCACCGACTCGGCGCAGGCGGGCGGGTCAGCGGGGCGCAGGTGCACCGCAGCCACGCCCCCGGGCGTGGTCGCGACGGCGACCTGGCCGACGACCTCGGTGAGCGCGCCCGGATCTGCCGGGTCCAGGCCGGCGACCTCCGCCACGATCTCGAGCGGCGCCGCGCTCATCGGCAGGACGCGGCCGACGCAGCCCAGCAGCCGGGCGGTCAGGTCCAGCGCCGCGATCGGGTCCCCGGTGCTCTCGGTGAGGCCGGCGAGGACGAGGTTGCCGACGGCGTGCCCGGCCAGCGGGCCCTCGCCGCCGAAGCGATGCTGCAGCAGGGTCTCCCAGGTGCGACCCCAGGCGTCGTCACCGGCCAGCGCGGCCAGCGCCATGCGCAGGTCGCCGGGCGGGAGGATGCCGAGCTCGTGCCGGAGCCGGCCGCTCGAGCCCCCGTCGTCCGCGACGGTCACGACCGCTGTGACGTGCGGCGTGACCTGGCGCAGCGCCTGCAGGCTGGCGGCCAGACCGTGACCGCCGCCGAGGGCGACGACGCGCGGACCGTCGGCCGGCGCGCTCACTCGCGCCCCAGGTCGCGGTGGACCACCTGGACGTCCACGCCCTCGCCCGCCATGCGTGCGGCCAGCTGCTCCACCATGGCGACGCTGCGGTGCTTGCCGCCGGTGCAGCCGACCGCGACGAGGGCGTAGCGCTTGCCCTCGCGGGCGTAGCCGCCGAAGACCAGCCGCAGCAGGCCTTCGTACCGCTCGAGGAACTCCGTCGCACCGTCCTGCGCCAGGACGTAGTCGCGTACGGCGGCGTCCTTGCCGCTGTGCGCCCGGAGCTCGGGGACCCAGTGCGGGTTCGGCAGGAAGCGGACGTCGGCCACCAGGTCGGCGTCGACAGGCAGGCCGTACTTGAACCCGAAGGACAGGACGGTCAGCTGCAGGACGCTGCCGCCGGCGTGCTCGCGGAACGCGGCCGTGACCTTCCCCCGCAGCTCGTGGACGTTGAGCACGCTGGTGTCGAGCACCAGGTCGGCGCTGCCGCGCAGGTCCCGCAGCAGGTCCCGCTCGCGCGCGATGCCGTCGACCAGCCGGCCGTCGCCCTGCAGCGGGTGGGGACGCCGGACGCTCTCGAAGCGGCGCACCAATGCGTCCTCGGCCGCTTCGAGGAACAGCACCCGGGCGCGTACGCCCAGCCGGCCGATCTCGTCCAGCGCGGTGCGCAGGTCGGAGGAGAACGCGCGGGACCGGACGTCGACGACGACCGCGATCTTGCTGACGGCGCCCTGCGAGCGGGAGCCGAGGTCGACCATCGTCGGCAGCAGCGCCGGCGGCAGGTTGTCGACGACGAACCAGCCGAGGTCCTCGAGGCACTTCGCGGCGGTGGAGCGGCCGGCACCCGACAGCCCGGTGACGACCACCAGCTGCAGGCCGGCAGGCGAGCCCTGCGGAACGCTCATGCGACCACCTCTCCCGTGACGGGGTCGAACGCCGGGACAGCGCTCGTCTCCTGCGCCGGAGAAGCGACCGCGGACAGGACCACTTCCGCGGTGCGCGTGCCGATCCCCGGCACCTCCAGGATCTCCTCGACCGTGGCGGCCTTGAGTCGCTTCAAGGATCCGAAGTGCCGGAGCAGCGCCTTGCGACGGGTCTCCCCCAGGCCGGCGATGCCGTCCAGGGCGGAGGCGGTCATGGACTTCGAGCGCTTCTGCCGGTGGTAG
>JBKJQM010000359.1:0-4277 GCA_046594005.1 Mycobacteriales bacterium | reverse complement strand
CGGCTGCGGCCGGGTTGCTGCTCGGCGCGGTGTTCGGACTGGGCCGCGCCCTGCCGGCGCTGCGACTGCGCCGGGCCACGTCGACGGCCGACCTGCGTGCGTTCGCCGGCCGGCTGGAGCGGCAGGCGCCGGCCGCGGCCCGCGCCACCGCCGCTGTCCTCGCCGCCGGCGGCGCCGTGCTGCTCGCAGGTGCGGTCGCGTGATCCTGAATCACGTCGGTGTCACCGTCGACCTGTCCGCCGGCTGGGAGGCGCGGGCGCGCACGCAGCCGCCCAGCGCACCGGGCCGACGCGGCAACCTGCTGCTGCACGTGGCCACGGTGCCGCTGCCGGCGCAGCGCGGCGACTTCGGCAGCGGCGTCGTGGAGACCCTCGGCCCGGACGACGTGTTCGTGTCGCTGTTCGAGTACGACGAGCAGGACCGGAGCAAGGCGCTGTTCAAGGCGTCCGGCCTGCCCGCGCCCCGGCCCGCGGACTTCTCGACCGCGGTGCTGCAGCGCACCCAGCTCGGCCACAGCGGAGCGCAGTACTTCTTCAGCACCGCCGGCCGCGCCTTCTGCCTGCACGTGGTGCTCGGCGCCCACAGCCGGCGCGCCTCCGGCGCCGCGCGCGTCGCCGCGCTGGTCCGCCGCACGAAGGTCGGGAGCGCCGGATGACCGCCACCACCGACGCGCTCTCGGCGCTGCAGCCCGGCGAGGTGGGTGCGTCGACCCTGACGATGCGTGCGGTGGACACCGTCACCGGCTGGCTCGCGCGCCGTACGTCCCGGCGCGGGTTCCTCGTCCGCGCAGGGCTTCTCGGATCCGCGCTCGCCGTCGACCCGACCGGCTACGTCCTGCGGCCGGGCTCCGCGTACGCCGCCGTCTGCGGTCCCGGCTCGAGCGCGACCAGCGGGTGGACCGTCTTCTGCGCCACGATCAACGACGGCGTCAACGCGTGCCCACCCGGCTCGATCGCGGCCGGCTGGTGGAAGGCCGACGGCGCGTCGTTGTGCGGCGGCAAGGCCCGCTACATCATCGACTGCAACGCCACCTGCGCCTCGTGCACGAGCCCCGGTGCGCGGCCCGGCATCTGCTCCTCGTCGTGCTGGTCGTGCTCGTGCACCTCCGGGCTGGCGGGCACCTGCGATCAGCGCAACGTCTGCTGCAACGCCTTCCGGTACGGCCAGTGCAACCAGGACGTCCGCCAGGTCGGCGGCGTGCACTGCCGGCTCGTCTCGTGCACGCCGCCGTGGCGCTTCGAGGACTGCTCGACGGCGCCCGCCACCGACAACCGCACCGTCGACCACAACAGCGACAAGCTCCCGCAGCGGTACACCGCCATCACCGCCCGCTACATCGCCCTCGGCGAGAACGGCTCGGTGCTGGGCGCGACCGTGTTCGGTGAGGTGGCCACGGCGGGCGGCACGGTGCAGCGCTACCAGAACGGCCGCATCTCCTACCGCGCCGACCTCGGGGCGCGCGAGACCGTCGGTGCGGTGTCCGCCCGCTACCTCGCCCTCGGGGCGGAGCGCGGCGTCCTCGGGTTCCCGGTGAGCCCGTCCCTGACGCTGCCGGACCTGGGGCTGGCCAGCCGCTTCGAGCGCGGCCGCATCTCCTGGCTGCCTGACGTCGGCGCCTTCGAGGTGACGGCGCCGCTGTCGACGCTGTACGAGGAGCTCGGGGCCGAGACCGGCGCGCTGGGCTACCCCGTCAGCGGGACGGAGTCCGCGGGCGAGGTGCTCTTCAGCCGGTTCCAGCGCGGCCGCATCTCCTGGAGCGCTGCCACCGGCGCCCACAGCACCCGGGGCGCCTTCGCCCAGCGCTACGAGCAGTCCGGCGCCGAGGCCGGGCCGCTCGGACTGCCGCTGGGCGAGCAGCGCGCGGACACGGCCAGCCCCTTCAAGCGGTTCGGCATCGGGAGCGTGAGCCAGGAGTTCCAGAACGGCACGCTCGTGCAGGACCAGCGCACCCGCATCGTGCTGCTGCTGCCAAGGCTGCTCTGAGGCGCCGCCGGTAGCAGCGCTCACTAGTCTGGGCGGGTGACTGCGGCGCGTGCCCTCCTGCTCGAGAACATCCACTCCGACGCCGCCTGGAACCTCAAGGACGCCGGCTGGGACGTCGAGCGGCTCGACCGCGCTCTCGGCGAGGACGAGCTGGTCGAGCGGCTCGACGGGGTGCAGCTGCTCGGCATCCGGTCCAACAGCACCGTCACGGCGCGGGTGCTCGAGAGCGCGGGGGACCTGCTCGCCGTCGGCGCCTTCTGCATCGGCACCAACCAGATCGACCTGGCCACCGCCGCCGACCGCGGCGTCGCCGTCTTCAACGCGCCCTTCTCCAACACCCGCAGCGTCGTCGAGCTCGCCCTGTCGGAGATCATCGCGCTGACCCGCCGGCTCACCGAGAAGAACAGCGACATGCACGCCGGCCGCTGGGACAAGTCCGCGGTCGGCAGCCACGAGGTGCGGGGACGCCGGCTCGGCATCGTCGGCTACGGCAACATCGGCAGCCAGCTCTCGGTGCTCGCCGAGGCGCTCGGCATGTCGGTCCTCTTCTTCGACACCACCGACAAGCTCGCCCTCGGGAACGCCCGCCGCTGCGGCACTCTCGACGAGCTGCTCACCGAGTCCGACGTCGTGACCCTGCACGTGGACGGACGCGTCAGCAACAGCAGCCTGTTCGGCGAGGAGCAGTTCTCGCGGATGCGCGCGGGCAGCATCTTCCTCAACCTGTCCCGCGGCTTCGTGGTGGACCACATCGCGCTGCGGGCGCACATCGAGAGCGGCCACATCGCGGGCGCCGCGGTGGACGTCTTCCCCGTCGAGCCGAAAAAGCCGGGCGAGGAGTTCGTCTCCGACCTGCGCGGCCTCCCGAACGTCATCCTCACGCCGCACGTCGGCGGCTCCACCGAGGAGGCTCAGCAGGACATCGGCCACTTCGTCTCCGGCAAGCTGCGCGACTACGCGGCCGACGGGAACACCTCGCTGTCGGTGAACCTGCCGTCGGTGGGCCTTCCGCGTACCGGCGGTCCCCGGCTGCTGCACCTGCACGTCAACACCCCGGGCGTCCTGGCGACGGTGACCGCGATCCTGGCCGAGCACGGCATCAACATCGAGGGCCAGCTGCTCGCGACCAAGGGCTCGCTCGGCTACGTCGTCACCGACGTCGCCGCCACCGACCTCGAGGCGCTCACCGGCGACCTGCGGGCGATGCCGGAGACCGTGCGCCTGCGCGTCCTGCCGTGACCGGGCTGCCGCTCGACGCGTTGCGGGCCGCCGTCGGCACCGAGCACGTCCTCGTCGACGCCGACCTGACCGCCTCCTACGAGCGCGACTGGACCGGGCGCTTCGCCGGCCGCGCCGGCTGCGTGGTGCGCCCCGCCGACACCGCGGAGGTCGCCGCTGTCCTGCGCGCCTGCTCCGCCGCCGGGGCGAGCGTGGTCGTGCAGGGCGGCAACACCGGTCTGGTCGGCGGCGGCATCCCGGCCGGTGGCGAGGTGCTGCTGAGCCTCACGCGCCTGACGTCGCTCGGCGAGGTCGACGCGGCTGCCGGCCAGGTCACCGCCGGAGCCGGCGTGACGCTGGCCGACCTCCAGAAGCACTCCCGTGCAGCAGATCTCGACTTCGGGGTCGACCTGGCCGCCCGGGACAGCGCCACCGTCGGGGGGTTGGTCGCCACCAACGCCGGCGGCATCCGCGTGCTGCGCTACGGCTCGATGCGCGCGCAGCTGCTCGGTGTCGAGGCCGTCCTCGCCGACGGCTCCGTCGTGAGCCGGATGGCTGGCCTGCTCAAGGACGGCACCGGCTACGACCTCGTCGGCCTGCTCGCCGGGAGCGAAGGAACGCTCGCCGTCGTCACGGCTGCTCGGCTCAGGCTCGTGCCGCGGCTGACCTCGCGCTGCGTCGCGCTCCTGGCGCTGCCCGACGCTGCGAGCGCCATCGCGCTGCTTCCTGGCCTGCGTGCGCGGCTGCCGCACCTGTCGGCTGCCGAGCTGCTGTTCGCCGACGGGCTGGCACTGGTGCGCAGGCACGGCCACCTGCCCGCACCGTTCCCCGAGGAGCACCCGGCGTACCTGCTGCTGGAGTGCGCCGACACGACCGACCCGACGGACGCGCTGGTCGAGGCGGTGAGCGAGGCCGAGGGCCTGCTCGACGCGACCGTCGCCACCGACTCCGCGGGTCAGCGCGCGCTCTGGGCCTACCGCGAGCAGCACACCGAGGCCATCAACGCCGAGGGAGTGCCGGTGAAGCTCGACGTGTCGGTGCCGACGGGTCGGCTGCCCGAGCTGGCGGCCCGCCTC
>JBKJQM010000303.1:0-14582 GCA_046594005.1 Mycobacteriales bacterium | reverse complement strand
GAGCACCTGCATCTTCTCGGCGATGCGCTCCTTCGGCCCGAGAAGGCTTGTGGCGTCGAGGAACTCGAACGGGATCTCGGCAGCGGCCTCGTCGTACTTGCGGCCGAGGTAGAGGTCCTGGACCTTCGCGGCCGCCTCCTCGAAGCCCATGCGCACGGCGAGCTGGTTGTAGAAGTTCTTCTCCCGACTGCCCATGCCGCCGACGTACAGCGAGGCGTACCAGCGGATCGGGTCCGCGCACGCGCGCACGTCTTCGCCGACGACGATCGGCACCGTCGGGACGACGTCGAAGCCCTCGAGCGTCTTGCCGACCTTCGTGCGGCCGGCCTCGATCTGGGCGAGCTGCTCCTTCGCGAAGTCCGGCGAGTAGAAGATCGCCAGCCAGCCGTCGAACAGCTCACCGGACAGCTCGAGGTTCTTCGGGCCGACGGCGGCGAGGTACATCGGGATGTGCTCGCGCACCGGGTGGACCGTGAGCTGCAGCGCCTTGCCGGGGCCGTCGGGCAGCGGCAGGACGTAGTGCTTCCCGTCGTACTTCACCTTCTCGCGGCGCAGCGCCATCTTGACGATGTCGGAGTACTCGCGGGTGCGGGCCAGCGGCTTGTCGAAGCGCACGCCGTGCCAGCCCTCGGACACCTGCGGCCCGGAGACGCCGAGCCCGAGGCGGAAGCGCCCACCGGACAGGGTGTCGAGGGTCGCGGCGGTCATAGCGCAGTTGGCCGGGGTGCGGCCGGGGATCTGGAAGATGGCCGAGCCGATGTCGATCGACGGGCACTGGGCGGCGACCCAGGCGAGCACCGTCGGGGCGTCGGAGCCGTACGCCTCCGCGACCCACGCCACCGAGAAGCCCAGGGCGTCGGCCTCCTTCGCGAGTGCGAGGTTGTCGGCGTCGTTGCCGCCACCCCAGTAACCCAAGTTCAGGCCGAGCTTCACGCTGCACTCCTCCGGTCGGTGTGGCGGCAATGTATCGACCGTCGTCCGCACTAGCGTCGGGGCGGTGAAGCAGCGCCATCTCGGCTCCAGCGGTCTGGTCGTGTCCCGGCTCGCGCTCGGCACGATGACCTGGGGCCGCGACACCGACGAGGACGACGCCGCGTCGCAGCTGGTGGCGTTCCGCGAGGCCGGCGGAACGCTGGTCGACACCGCGGACGTCTACGCGGGTGGCGACAGCGAGCGGGTGCTCGGGCGGCTGCTCGCCGACGTCGTCCCGCGCGACGAGGTGCTGATCGCGACCAAGGCGTACGGCGAGACCGGCCCCGGCCCGATGGGTCGCGGCACGTCGCGCGGGCACCTGCTCAGCGCCCTGGACGCCTCCCTCGCGCGGCTCGGCACCGACCACGTCGACCTGTGGCAGCTGCACGCCTGGGACCCGGTGACGCCGTGGGAGGAGTCGCTCGCGGCGGTCGACACCGCCGTGCAGTCCGGGCGGGTCCGCTACGCCGGCGTGTCCAACTACTCGGGCTGGCAGCTCGGCGCGACCGCGTCGTGGCAGCGGGCCTGGCCCGGCCGCGCGCCGCTGGTGGCCAACCAGGTGGAGTACTCCTTGCTGCAGCGCGGGGTCGAGCGCGAGGTCGTGCCGGCTGCGCAGGCGCTCGGCGTGGGCCTGCTGCCCTGGTCGCCGCTCGGGCGCGGGGTGCTCACCGGGAAGTACCGCAACGGGCCCCCTGCCGACAGCCGCGGTGCGTCCGCGCACTTCTCGCAGTTCGTCGAGCCGTACCTGTCCCCCGAGTCGGCCTCCGTGGTCGACGCCGTGCTGACCGCCGCCGACGGCCTCGGGGTGTCGCCGGTCGCGGTCGCGCTGGCCTGGGTGCGCGACCGGCCGGGCGTCGTCGCCCCGATCGTCGGCGCGCGCACGTCCGCGCAGCTGCAGGCGTCGCTGGCCGCGGAAGGCGTGGAGCTGCCGCCGGAGATCCGCTCTGCGCTCGACGACGTGTCGGCTCCCACGGTCGGCTACCCGGAGCGCACCGCCCGCTGGACCTCGGACGACCTCGAGGACTGATGGCACCATGGCAGGCGTGCCGTACGAGTACCGCGCCGTGAGCATCCCGGCGCACGCCTCGCGCCAGCAGGCCCGTGACGTGCTCGCCATCCACGCGGAGTACGGCGACTGGGAGCTGACGACGCACGCGATCTACCCGGACGGCAAGCGCAAGGTGACCGTCCGCCGGCGGCTGCGGCCCGATCCGCTGCCCCCGATGCCGACGTAGGTCCTAGGCCTCATCCAAGAAGCGGTCCAGCACCCGTACTCCGAACGTCAGCGACTCCAGCGGCACCCGCTCGTCGACGCCGTGGAACATCCCCGAGAAGTCCAGGTCAGCAGGCAGTCTCAGCGGCGAGAAGCCGAAGCAGCGGATGCCCAGCCGGCTGAAGTGCTTGGCGTCCGTGCCACCGGACAGCATGTACGGGACCGCGCGCGCGCCGGGGTCCTCGGCCTGAAGGCAGGACGCCATCGCCTCGACCAGGGCGCCCTCGAAGTCGGTCTCCAGCGCGAGGTCGTAGTAGGTGTACTCGCGCACGATGTCCGGGCCGAGCACCGCGTCGAGCTCACGCTCCCACTCGTCCTGGTAGCCGGGCAGGAACCGGCCGTCGACCATCGCGCTCGCCGTGCCGGGGATGACGTTGTGCTTGTAGCCCGCGTCGAGCATGGTCGGGTTGGCGGTGTTGCGCAGCGTCGCGCCGACGATGCGCGCGAGCGGCCCGAGCTTCGCGACCGTGGCCTGCATGTCGTCGGGGTCGAGCTCGATGCCGAACGCGTCGCTGACCTCGTCGAGGAAGGCGCGGACGGTCTTCGTGACGTGCACCGGGAACTCGTGGTGACCGAGCCGGGCGACCGCCTCGCACAGCTGCGTGACAGCGTTGTCGGCGTTGACCATCGAGCCGTGGCCGGCGGTGCCGGTGGCCGTCAGGCGCATCCACGCCATGCCCTTCTGGGCCGTCTCGATGCAGTACAGACGCAGGTCGTCGTTGACGGACAGCGAGAACCCGCCGACCTCGCTGATCGCCTCGCTGCAGCCCTCGAACAGCTGCGGCTGGTTCTGCACGAGCCACTGGGCGCCGAACGTGCCGCCGGCCTCCTCGTCGGCCACCATCGCGATGACGACATCGCGCGCGGGCTTGCGGCCGGTGCGCATCCGGTCGCGGACCACCGCGAGGGTCATGGCGTTCATGTCGAGCATGTCCACGGCGCCGCGACCCCAGAGCATCCCGTCCGCGATCTCGCCCGCGAACGGGTCGTACGTCCACGTCTTCGGCTCGGCCGGCACGACGTCCAGGTGCCCGTGGATCAGCAGTGCCGGACGGCTGCCGTCCTCGCCCTCGATGCGGGTGACGACGCTCGTGCGGTTGGCGGCGGACTCGAAGACCTGGGGGTCGAGCCCCACCTCCGAGAGCAGTCCCGCGACGTGTTCTGCGGCCTCCCGTTCGCCCTTGCCGCGGCCGGTGCCGTCGTTGACGCTCGCGAAGCGGATGAGGTCGCGGCAGATGTCCACGACCTCGTCCTGCGGGTCGGTCGAGGTCACGCGCGCTCCGATCGTCGTGGACTGCGGCGACCGTAGCCCGCGCGCGGAGTTCGCTACAGTCTCCGGCGTCCGGTGCTCGTCGCCGGGTGCACTCGCGCGAGTGGCGGAATGGCAGACGCGCAGCGTTGAGGTCGCTGTGTCCGAAAGGACGTGGGGGTTCAACTCCCCCCTCGCGCACACACCCAGCAGGACGTCGGCTCCGGTCCAGGACCTCGGCCCCCGACGCAGAGCAGCGCCCCCGACCACTGGTCGGGGGCGCTGCTGCGTGCGGGGAGGTGCCTCGAGGTCATGCGCAGGTCCAGCCGGCGGAGTGCCCGCCGGAGCAGGTTCACCCTCTCTAACGGGTTCCGGGCGGCCGGCCCGGGCAGACCGCCGCCGTGCTCTCGCGCCTGCGTCGTACGACGACCGAACGCCTCGCGCAGGACGCTGCCCTCGGCGGGCGGCTCCTCGTCGCCGGGGCGGCCGCCGGTCTCGCGGCGGTCCCGTTCCTGCTCCTGTTCCTGCTCGTCGAGGACGCCTGGCCGCCGCTGCGCCGCCTCGACGAGGGCGTCGCGCAGGCGCTCAACGACGTCGCCGTGCAGAACGCCCACCTGGTGCAGGCGCTCCGCCTCGTCAGTGACGTCTTCGACCCGAACACCTTCCGCGTCGCCGGGGTGCTGCTGGCCGCCTACCTGTGGCGCCAGCGGCTCAACCGGCTGGCCGTCTGGGTGCTCGTCACCATCGCCGGGTCGGGCGCGGTCGACGTCGTCGCCAAGGAGCTGGCGGGGCGGCAGCGCCCGGTCCTGGACCACCCGGTGGCCTCGGCGCCGGGGATGTCGTACCCATCGGGGCACGCGCTGGGGTCCTTCGTGGGCACCGGCGTCCTCCTGCTGGTGTTCCTGCCTCTGGTCCCCCCGCGCTGGCGCTGGGCTGCGTGGACGGCCGGCGCGACCGTGGTGGGCTCCGTCGGCTTCTCCCGGATCGGCCTGGGAGTCCACTACGCGAGCGACGTCGTCGGCGGCTGGCTGCTGGGGGCGTCGTGGATGGCTGCCACCACGATCGGCCTCAGCGCATGGCGCCAGCGGCTGGGCCGCCGGCCGATCCACGTGACCGAGGGGCTGGAACCGGAGACGAAGGACCGGCTCACGCCCGGTACGTCCTGATCAGGACCCCGATGACCCGAAGGTCGCAGGGCTGGACCTGTCCTGGAGGGGCATCACGCTGCTGTGACCCTCAGTGACGGTTCGGCGACGCAGACTCGACCGCGTGCGAGTGCGGTGGTGGTGAACCCCTCGCGCGTCGACGACCTGCCGGCCCGTCGCACGGCCATCTGCGATGCCCTCGCCCAGGCCGATTGGCCGGCTCCCGCGTGGTTCGAGACCACCGCCGACGACTGCGGCACCGGCCAGACGCGGCAGGCGGTCGCCGACGGCGCCGAGGTCGTCTTCGTGCTCGGCGGCGACGGCACCGTCATGGCAGCGGTCGCAGCCCTCACCGAGGACGCGGCGCGCGGCAGGGCGGCGCTGGCCGTGCTGCCTGCCGGCACCGGCAACCTGCTGGCCCGCAACCTCGGGCTTCCGGACGACGCCGCGGCCGGGGTGCGCCTGGCCACGTCGGGGGCGCGGCGCTGCATCGACGTCTGCCGGCTCGTCGGCGAGGACGACGGGCGGCCGTTCGTGGTCATGGCCGGGATGGGGTTCGACGCCGCGATGGTCGATGCCGTGCCGGTCGAGCTCAAGAAGAGGCTGGGCTGGCCGGCGTACGTCGTGGCCGCCGCCCGCCAGCTGACCCGGCCGGGCTTCCCGGTCACCGTGACCGTCGACGGCGGAGCACCGGTCCGCCACCGGGTGCGCTCGGTCCTGGTCGGCAACGTCGGTCGCCTGCAGGGCGGCGTCCGGCTGCTGGCCGACGCCGCTCCCGACGACGGCGTGCTCGACGTGGCGCTCCTGGTCCCCCGCGGAGTCCCGGGGTGGCTGCGCCTGGGCGTCGGCCTGCTGCTGCACCGCCGGCGACCCGCCGGGCTGCACGTCCTCACCGGCCGGCGCGTGGAGATCACCACCGATCGCCCGCAGCCGCGTGAGCTCGACGGCGACCTCGTCGAGCCCGGTCGCAGCCTGGTGGTCGAGGTCGACCCCGGCGCGCTGACCCTGTGCGTCCCGGTCGAGGGCCGTGCCGGCGATCTCGAGCACAGCGACGCGAGGGCGGCGGCATGAGCAGCGTCCGTCAGGTCCGCGAGACGGCTGCTGCCTCCGAGGACCTGGACGTCCAGGACGCCCGGCAGGCCCTGCGCTGCTACGGAGCATGGCCGCTCGTCCGCGACTCGTACGTCCGCTTCCGCTACGGCGACGGCTTCACCTCGGCGCGTGCCCTCGCGCTGCAGGTCTGCCTCGCCTTCGTCCCGTCCGTCCTCGCCCTCGCCGGTCTCGCCGAGGTCCTCGGTCGCACCACCTCCGCCCGCGTCCTGCAGCTCACCCTGCTCGAGCTCACGCCGGGCACGCGGAGCGACGACGTGGTCAAGCAGACCATCGACAACGTCAACCAGACGGCCAGCGGCGACGGCGGCACGGTCGCCCTCGTCGCCGGCATCGCCGCCGCTCTGCTCTCGCTGGTCACGGCCGTGGGGCAGGTCGAGCGCGGGGCCAACCGCATCTACGGCGTCCAGCGGGACCGCCCGTGCGTGCCCAAGTACCTCACCGCGGCCCGCAACGCCCTGGCAGCCGGCGTGCCCGCCGTCCTCGGCGTCGCGCTCCTGGTCGCGGGTCGGGCGGTCGGGCACGCGATGGTGACGGAGGGCGTCTGGGACGAGGGGCAGCGCGGCGCGTGGGAGCTCGTGCGCTGGCCGATCGGCGTCGCGCTCGCGATCTGCTGCGTGACCTTCCTGTTCCGCTGCGCGCCGCGCCGACGGCAGCCCGGCTGGTCCTGGCTGGTCCTCGGCGGGGGCCTGTCCGTGGGGCTGTGGCTCGGGCTGACCGGGCTGCTGGCGCTGTACGTCTCCGGCAGCGACGGCCTCGGCTCGACGTACGGTCCGCTGACGGCCGTCATCGCCCTGCTCATGTGGGCGCTGCTCACGTCGGTGTCGCTCTTCCTGGGACTCGCGGTGTGCGCGCAGCTCGAGGCCGTCCGGGCGGGCAGCGGTGCACCGGCGCTGCCGGACGTGGACGAGCCGGTCACGCCGCAGCCGCAGCCCCGTCCGCTCGCCGACCGGGTCCCGGCCCCACGGTGATCAGCGCACCGGTCAAGGCGATCGCCCGGCGGCTGCGGCACGTCCTGCCCGCCTTCGCGCTGCTGTACGTGGTCATCCTCGGCCTGGGGCTGCTCGTCACCCGCACCCTGGCGCACCGGTGGCCGGTGGACGTCGAGGACGGCGTCAACCGCAGCCTCGCCGCCCACCGGACGCCCCGGCTCAACGCCATCACCTGGGCCCTGAGCGAGGCGGGCAACACCCTGACCGTCGTCCTGCTGGTCCTGGTCGTGATGGTCGTCTTCCGGCAGGCGTTCCGCCGCTGGCACGAGGCGCTGTTCGTGCTGCTCGCGACCTGGTCGCAGTCGATCGTGTTCCTGCTGGTGCAGCTCGTCATCTCCCGCGACCGGCCCGGGGTCCCCCACCTGGACCCCAGCCCGCCGACGTCCAGCTTCCCGTCCGGCCACACCGGTGCGGCCGTCGCGCTGTACGGCTCGACGGCGGCCGTCCTGCTGTGGCGCACCCGTCGCGGCTGGCTGCCGCGGGCCGGCGCCGCGCTCCTCGTGCTGCTGCCTATCCTGGTCGCGTACTCGCGCCTGTACCGCGGCATGCACTTCCCGACCGACGTCCTGTCCAGCGCAGTGAACGGCCTGTCCTGCATCGCCATCTCCTGGCGCGCCTTCCTCGGCGACGAGTGCGGGCTGGCGGCCCGCCTCGATCCGCTCACCGAACGCTGGCGCCGCACCCCGGCCGCGGCCCACGACGGGGACCGCGCCGCCGCCTAAGGTCACCGGGTGCCTGCGAACTGGTCCCGCATCGCCGCCCGGGTCGGTCGGGTCGCCATCCGCGAGGCGCCACGCCTGCTGCGCCAGGCCCGCACCTCTCGCGCCACCGGGCCGTCGGCGCGGCGTGGGCGGCACCTGGTCTACGCCCCCCAGCCGGACGGCCGGGCTGATCCCGGCGAGGTCGTGTGGACCTGGGTGCCGTACGAGGAGGACGCCTCCCGCGGCAAGGACCGGCCGGTGCTGGTCGTCGGGCGGGACGGCTCGCGCCTGCTGGGTCTCATGCTGTCCAGCAACGCCGACCGGGACGGGCAGCGCGGCTGGCTCGCCCTGGGCGCCGGCACGTGGGACGCCGAGCAACGCCCGAGCTGGATCCGGCTGGACCGGGTGCTGGACGTCGAGGAGGACGGCATCCGCCGGGAGGGCGCGGTCCTGACGCGGGACCGCTTCGACCGCGTCGCCGCGGCGCTGCGGGCCGAGCAGGGCTGGCGCTGAGGCTCAGACCCGGGACTGCTGCGGCACGAGGACGAGCAGCGCCATCCACGGCGGGACGCAGAGCGGACTAGCGGGTGACAAGGAGCCCGCGCCGCCGCAGCACGTGGCGCTCGAGGGGGGCGAACAGGCACAGCTCGACCGCGATGCCCACCACGAGGATGCCGAGGATGCCCGCGAAGACCAGGCTCATGTCGTTGAGCAGCCGGCCCTGGTCGAGCAGTCGCCCGAGCCCGAGGCCGAGCTCCGGTGACGAGACGATGAGCTCCGCGGCCATGAGCGAGCGCCAGGAGAAGGCCCAGCCCTGACGCAGGCCGCCGAGGTAGGCGGGAAGCGTTGCGGGCAGCACCACGAAGCGGGCGGTCGCAAGGCCACGGGCGCCGAGCACCCGGCCGACCCGCAGGTAGAGCGGCGGCACCTGGTCGATCCCGGACACCATGCCGTTGGCGATCGAGGGCACTGCGCCGAGCAGGACGACGGCGTAGATGGCTCCCTCACCGAGGCCGAAGAAGATGATCGAGGCGGGGACCCAGGCCACCGACGGCAGGCTCTGCAGGCCGGACAGGATCGGGCCGATGCCGCGGCGGACGGCGCGGACCCGGCCGACGAGCAGTCCGAGCGGCGTCCCGACGAGCACGGCGATGAGGAAGCCGAGCCCGCCGCGCGTGACGCTCGTGCCGATGGCCTCCAGCAGCGTGCCGTCAGCCAGCTGGTCCTTCAGCACCAGTCCCACGTCTGCCGGGGAGGGCAGGGCGTACGTCGGCTTCACGCCGGCCCGGTAGGTCAGCTCCCAGACCAGCAGCAGGAGCGCAACCGCCACGACCGGGGGCCACGCGGTGGAGAAGGCCCGGCGCAGCGGCGTCTGGCGGTCCTCCTGCGGCGCCTCGAGGGCGTCCAGGCCGGCTTCGAGGCTGGCCAGGTCGTCCTGGGGCAGCGTGGTCACGGCTGGCCTCCGTGGCGGCGGATCTCAGCGCGCAGGTCCTCGGTGATGGCCATCGAGAGGGCAGCCACGTCCGGCGACTCGATGCGACGCGGGGTCTCGATGTCCACGGCGTACGTCTTGGCGACGCGGCCCGGACGCGACGACAGCAGGACGACGCGGTCGCCGAGGCGCACCGCCTCGCGGACGTTGTGGGTGACGAAGACGACGGTGAGCTCCTGCGACGCCCGCAGGCGGGCGAGCTCCTCGTGCAGGACGTCGCGGGTGATCGCGTCCAGCGCCGCGAACGGCTCGTCCATGAGCAGGACGCCGGCCTCCTGGGCGAGGGCGCGGGCCATGGCGACGCGCTGGCGCATGCCACCGGACAGCTCGTGCACGCGCTTGGCGCCGGCGTCGCGCAGGCGGACCAGGTCGAGCAGGTCCGTCGCCCGCTCCTGACGCTCCTTCTTGCCGACACCGCGCAGGCGCAGGGCCAGCTCGACGTTCTGCGACGCCGTGAGCCACGGCAGCAGCGCGGACTCCTGGAACATCAGCGCGGCGCGCCCGCCGGGCACCGTGACGGAGCCGGCGGTCGCGGAGTCGAGCCCCGCCACGAGGTTGAGCAGCGTCGACTTGCCGCAGCCCGATGCGCCCAGCAGGCAGACGAACTCGCCCTCGCCGACCGTCAGGTCGACGTCGTCGAGGACCACCGGACCGTCGCCGAAGCGCTTGGTCACGCCGGCGAGGCGGACGGCGACGCCGGGGTCGGCGGGCGGAGTCACGGCCCTCCGTGGGCTGAGGGTGTCGAGCAGGGTCACGAGGAGCCTCCCAGGCCTGCGTCGTCGATCGGTGTGCCGAGCACTTCGCGCAGCAGCGTGAGGTCGTAGATGCCGGTCAGGTCGGACTCCTTGACCAGGCCGCTCGCGAAGGCGTGCTGGGCAGAGGTGGCCAGCGAGCTCGCGATCGGGTCGTCGGTCACCTCGATGTCGGCGAACGCGCGGTCCAGGATCGCCGGCGTCAGCGGCTTGCCGGTGAGCTCGTCCAGCGCGGCGTTGATGACCGTCTTGGCGTTGGCCGGATCGGCCGTGATCTGCCGGTTGGCCTCGACCGAGCCCTCGAGGAGCGCCTTCACCGTCTGCGGGTGCTCGCGCAGGTACTCGGTGCGCACGATGAGGTGCGTGGTGACGAACCTGCCTCCCGGCCACAGGTCCTTCTCGTCCACGAGGACCTTGCCGCCGCCCTCGACGACCAGGCGCGAGGCCCACGGCTCGGGCACCCAGGCGCCGTCCACCTGGCCGGCCTGGAAGGCCTGGAGGGTGACCGGGTTCTCCTGCGCGACGACGGTCACGTCACCGGCGCCGGTCTTGTCGACCTCGTACCCGTGATCGGCGAGGTAGCTGCGCAGCGCGATGTCCTGCGTGCCGCCGGTCTGCGGGGTCGCGATCCGCTTGCCCTTGAGGCCTTCCACGTCGTTGATGCCGGGCTTGACGACCAGCGAGGCACCGCCGCTGGTGGCACCCGCGATGATCCGGACCGCGTCGCCCTGGCTCTTGACGAAGGCGTTGATGGCCGGGTTGGGGCCGATGTAGGTCGCGTCGAGGGCGCCGGCGAACAGCGCCTCGACGGCCGACGGTCCGGCGTTGAACTGCTGCGTGCTGAGCGTGGTGTCGCCGAGCTTGTCGGCGAAGACGCCGGCGGCGTCGCCGTACACCGCGGTGGCGTGCGTGACGTTCGGGAAGTAGCCGAGGCGCAGCTCGGTCGCGGGGGTGCCGGTGGTGCTGCTGATGGGCGCGGCTACTGCCTCCGTGCGGTCACTGCTCGTCGCGCAGCCAGCGGTCAGCGCGAGCGCGGCGAGGGCCAGGACGGTCGGGCGGGGGGGCTTCACGGTCGTGCTCCAGGTCGGGTGGGCCGCAGGCGCGGCAGGGCGGTCGGACGGGCGGGACTGCTCAGCCGGTCGGACAGCGGGTGCCGGGCGGGACGGGGGCGTGCGCGAGGCGGTGACGCCGGAGGTCGTACGAGCTCATGAGGGACCAGACGCGAGTCGGGACGGGGGACGGCCGGGGCGCCCGGAGGCGCAGGTCGTCAGCGACAGGTCTCGTCGAAGGCGTCCGCCCGACGGCCGACCCAGAAGGGGTCGAGCATCAGGTCGTGGCGGCGCATGGGAGGGAGCCTGCCACAGCCGCGCCCCAATACCTACTGGAGCACTAGGACAGCCGCTGTGGCGTGCGTCACTCCTGCTCGAGGTCGGGCAGCCGGGTGTCGGCGGTGTGCAGGACGTGCGGCTCCGCGGCCCGCCGGCGGATGTCCTCCGGGAGCGCGTCGGTGGCGAGGTCGGCGAGCGTGACGTGCTCGACCACCTCGCGCAGCGCGGAGCGGACGGCGAGCCACACCTGCGCCAGCGGGGCGGCGGAGCCGGCGTAGACGACCTCCTCGGGCCGCTCGCCGCGGACGCTCGCCAGCGGCCCGTCCACCGCGCGGATCACGTCGGCGACGGTGATGGAGTCGGCCGGGCGGCTGAGCCAGAACCCGCCGGAGGGCCCGCGCTGGCTGCGCACGACCCCGGCCTGCTTGAGGCTGGTCATGATCGCCTCGAGGAACTTGGCCGGGATGCCCTGCGCCTGCGCGATGGCCTCGCTGGTCGTCGGCCCTGAGCTCACGGACGCCAGGTGGATGGCCGCCCGCACGGCGTAGTCCGCCTTCGCCGAGATGTGCACGCGTGCAGTCCTACAGGACCGCGTAGGAACCGCCCAGTCGACGCGCGCCCCGCTCCGGGTCGCTGCCCGGCGGCAGCAGGCGCACGCCGGCGTGCAACGGCACCGCCCCCGCGAGCTGCACGAGGACCGGGTCGAGGACCAGCTCGGCGACCTGCGGGACCTCCTCCGCCAGGAGGGCCACGCGCAGGAGCAGGTCCTCGAGCGCAGCGACGTCGGCGGGCACTCCCCCGCGATGACCGGTCAGCAGCTCCGAGCCGCGGATCGACAGGACGAGCTCGGTGGCGTCGCGGTCGGTGAGCGGCAGGGTGCGGGTGACCGGGTCGACGAGCAGGTCGACGGCCACGCCGCCGAGCCGCAGCGACACCATCGGGCCGGCGATGGGGTCCTGCACCATGCGTACGACCGTGGACACGCCCGGCGGGGCCATCGGCTGGACGTACGCCGACCCGCCGCCGGTGACCGCCTGCACGGCGGCGAGGGCCGAGCGGACGTCGCCCGCGTCCTCGAGGCCCAGGCGCACCGCACCGACGTCGAGGCGGTGCCGCCACTGCTCCGCAGCCGCCTTGACCGCGACCGGCCAGCCGAGGTGCTCGGCCGCGGCGACCGCGGCGGCGGCGTCCTCGACCAGTGCTGTCGGCCAGAGCGCGATCCCGACGTGGGCGAGCACGGCGGCCGCGTCCGCCTGGGACAGCCACGACCCGTCCAGCGGCAGCTCGCGCAGCGCCGCCCGCGCCGCCTCCGCGTCGACCCCGGACAGCTCGGGCACGACACCCTCGGGCCGTGTGCGCCACTCCGCGTAGGCGACGGCGCGGGACAGGGCGAGGGCTGCGGACTCCGGAGAGGCGTACGACGGGACCGACCCTCGACCGGGAGCACCGCCATCGTCGGGCAGGGCCAGCGGGTCCGGCACCCCGTCGGCCCCGAGGAAGCTGGCCAGCACCGGCAGCGGTCCCGAGCCGGCGTCGCGCAGGGCGCCGCCGAGACCCGCAACGACCGCTCCCCCGTCGCGGGCGTGCGGCGGAGGAACGACCACGGCGAGCAGCGCATCGACCTGGCCGCTGGTGGACAGGACGTCGAGCGCCGCCCGCAGCTCGTCCGGTCCGGCGAAAGGACCGAGGTCGACCGGGTTCTCGGTCTCGGTCGTGCCGGTGACGGCGCGCAGCCGGACGCGGACGTCCTCCAGGAGCTCGGGCACCTGGAGGCCCTCCGCGCGGCACGCGTCCGCCCCGAGCGCGGCCAGGGCGTTGGAGTTGCCCACGACCGCGACCCTGCGGCCCGCCGGCAGCGGCTGGAGCGCGAGCAGCTGGGCCGTCTCGAACAGCTGCGCCAGCGAGCCGACGCGGATGACGCCGGCGGAGGCGAACAGGGCGTCGACCGCCACGTCGCCCTGGCCGCGGCCGCTCTTGAGGGCGACGACCGGCTTCGTGCGACCGACCTCCCTGGCGATGCGGGCGAACTTGCGCGGGTTGCCGAAGCCCTGCAGGTGCATCAGGACGACCTCGGTGCGCTCGTCGGCCTGCCAGTACTGCAGGAGGTCGTTGCCGGACACGTCGGCGCGGTCGCCGATCGAGACGAACGCCGACAGGCCGAGGCGGCGCCGGGTGGCCTCGGCGAGGAACGTGCCGGCCAGGGCGCCGGACTGCGAGAACACCCCGACCCTGCCGGCCGGCGGGGTGATCTGCGCGAAGGTGGCGTGCAGGCGTACGGCGGGGTCGGTGTTGACGACCCCCATGGCGTTCGGGCCGATCAGGCGCATGCCGCCCTCCCGGGCCAGTCGCACGACCTCCTCGAGCCGCTCGCGGCCGGCCGGCCCTCCGTCGGCGAACCCACCCGAGACGACGACCAGTCCGCGCACGCCCTTGTCCGCGCACGCCCGCACGACGTCGGCCACGTCCGGCGCGGGCACGGCGACGACGGCGAGGTCGACGAGGTCCGGGACGTCGCGGACGTCGGCGTACGCGCGGACGCCGGACACGTGGCCGGCTGCCGGGTTGACGGGGAAGACCGGCCCCTCGAAGCCGTACGCCAGCAGCGACCGCAGCACCTCGTGTCCCGGCGCACCGCGCTCGCGGGAGGCGCCGACGACGGCGACCGACCGCGGCGCCAGCAGCCGCCTGACCGAGCGGGCCTCGGCGCGGTGCTCCCGTGCACGCATGACCTCGAGCGAGGTCCCCGTCTGACGGATCGGGAAGCTCAGCTCGACGTAGCCGTCGGCCAGCTCGCGGTGGACCTGGAAGCCGGCGGTGCGGAAGACGCCAAGCATCGCCCGGTTGGTGGGCAGCGTGTCGGCGGTGAACCGCTCGAGACCGCGCTCGCGGGCCGCTGCGGCGAGGTGCTCGAGCAGCACGGGCCCGAGTCCCCTGCCCTGGTGGGCGTCCTCGACGACGAAGGCGACCTCGCCGTCGTGGCTGCCGGGGAGCCGGTCGTAGCGCACCACGCCGATGATCTCGCCGTGCAGGGTCGCGACGAGCGCCACGCGGTCGTCGTGGTCGACGGTGGTGAAGCGCTCGACGTCGGCGTCGCTGAGCACGGGCCGGTAGGCGAAGAAGCGGTTGTAGACGGTCTGCTGCGACAGCCGGGTGTGGAAGGCGCGCAGCCGGTCGGCGTCGTCGCTGCGGATGGGCCGCAGGTGCGCCGTGCCGCCGTCCGTGAGGACGACGTCGGCCTCCCACGCACGCGGGTAGGGCGGCGGGTCGCCGGTCATCTGCTCATCCGTCCACCGTGGTGGGACGCGGGCCGAAGCGCCGGCCGAGGTCGTCCCGCTGCTCGGCGACGAGCACCGTCGTCCGGAGGTCCCGGGCGGGCGCAGCGGGGTCGGTCGTCGTGACCTTGATGGCGGACAGCGGCGAGATGCGGCTGGTCCACACGGCTCTGGTCGCCTCGTCGACGGCGACCTGCGGCGTCCCGGTCGGCTCCAACTGCAGGTCCACCAGGACGTTGCCGGGGGTGCTGGCGTCGAGGACGTAGCGCACCTGCGCCCCCGCGACACCCGGCAGC
>JBKJQM010000523.1:0-3676 GCA_046594005.1 Mycobacteriales bacterium | reverse complement strand
CGCGGGGGCGCAGCTGCACCGGGCGGCCTTCGACGGCCTGACCGTGCCCGACGACGACCTCTCCCCGTCGACGCCCGCGCTGGTGCGGCTGGCTGCCGATCGCCTGCTGTCGGGGGCGGACCCGGATCCGCTCACCCCGCTGTACCTGCGTCGGCCAGACGCCGTGCCGCCGGGGGCGGTCAAGGCGGTCACCGCGTGAGTGACACCAGGATCTGGCTGGACGCGTTCCCGCACGACTTCGACGTCGCCCACGAGCGGACGCTGCGCGGGATGTCGAAGATCAAGGAGCGGGTCTACTACCCGGGCGCGTCCCGGGTCGGTGGCCACGACGGCGCCTGGCTGCGGATCACGGCGTCGACCGGACGCACCTGGACGGGCGTGTTCGCCAGCGACCTCGTCGGCGGGCGGCTGTCCCTGGTGGCGTCCTGGCCGGAGCCGTCGACGCTGTTCGTGTCGGTCGGCGGCGGGCCGTACCTCGTCGACACCCGCGACCCGGACGCCTGGTCGCGGCTCGACCGGCCGCTCGTGCGGCGGTTCTCCCCGGCGGCCGACCTCGGCGTCGCGCTGCTGCTCGACGACGACCGGCTCTCGGCATACGACGCCCTCGGACTGGCGTGGGAGAGCGAGCACCTCGGCCCGGATGCGGTGTGGCTCGGGCGGCTCGACGACGAGGTGCACCTGCGCTCCGGCGACCTGCTGCACCGCGTCGACCTCCGGCGCGGGGGGACGGTCACCGAGGCCGCCTCGTGGTGAGGCTCGAGCGGATGCGCTGGTGGCACGTCGCCGAGGTGCTGCCCCTGGAGCGCGAGCTGTTCGCCCCGGAGGGGTGGAGCGAGCGCCTGTTCTGGTCCGAGCTGGGGCAGGTGGACAGCCGGCACTACCTCGTCGCGGTCGACGGCGCCGCGGTGGTCGGCTACGCCGGGCTGTGCGACTACCCGGACGAGGCGTTCGTGCAGACCCTCGCCGTCGCACCCTCCGCCCAGGGGCAGGGCGTGGGCGCGCAGCTGCTCGACGCCCTGCTCACCGAGGCCGGGCGGCGGGGGCAGCGCACGGTGTCGCTCGAGGTGCGGGACGGCAACGAGAGCGCCCAGCGGCTGTACGCCCGGCACGGCTTCGTGCGCAGCGGGGTCCGGCGCGGCTACTACGCCGGCGGCGTCGACGCGGTGCTGCTCACCCGCCGCTCCTGACGCGCTGCCCGTCGCGCCCCGTCGCAGCCCGTCGCTGATCATCCGCTGGAACGGTGTGCATGAGGGTGCGGACGAGCCGGCTGTGCGCACCGATGCTGCGGATGATCAGCAGGGCGGAGGCGCGGCGCCGCCCTACGCTCGCATCGTGAGCGACGAGCCGCTGGTCCTGGGGATCGAGACCTCGTGCGACGAGACCGGCATCGGGGTCGTGCGCGGCACCACCCTGCTGGCCGATGCGATCGCGAGCAGCGTCGACGAGCACGCCCGCTTCGGGGGTGTCGTGCCGGAGGTGGCCAGCCGCGCGCACCTCGAGGCGATGGTGCCGACCGTCCACCGGGCGCTGGAGACCGCGGGCGTCCGGCTGTCCGACCTCGACGCGATCGCGGTCACCAGCGGGCCGGGCCTGGCCGGGGCGCTGCTCGTCGGGGTCGCCGCGGCCAAGGCGTACGCCCTCGCCCTCGGCGTGCCGCTCTACGGCGTCAACCACCTCGCCGCGCACGTCGCCGTGGACGTCCTGGAGCACGGGCCGCTGCCGGAGCCGGCGATCGCGGTGCTCGTCTCCGGCGGGCACTCCAGCATCCTGGCCGTCGATGACGTCACCCAGACGATGACGCCGCTCGGGGCCACCGTCGACGACGCGGCCGGCGAGGCGTTCGACAAGGTCGCCCGCCTGCTGGGCCTGGGCTTCCCCGGCGGGCCCGTCGTGGACCGCACCGCTCTGGAGGGTGACCGCGACGCCATCGCGTTCCCGCGCTCGATGCTGCGCGACCCGTCGTACGACGTCTCCTTCAGCGGGCTCAAGACCGCGGTCGCCCGCTGGGTCGAGGCCAGGCAGGCCGCGGGGGAGCCGGTCCCGGTGGCCGACGTCTGCGCGAGCTTCCAGGAGGCGGTCGTCGACGTGATCACCGCGAAGGCCGTGCGCGCGTGCACCGAGCGGGGGGTCGGTCACCTCCTGCTCGGCGGCGGCGTGGCCGCGAACCGCCGGCTGCGCGCCCTGGCCCAGGAGCGCTGCGACGCTGCCGGCATCGCGCTGCGCGTGCCGCGCCCCGGGCTGTGCACCGACAACGGCGCCATGGTCGCGGCGCTGGGCAGCCGCCTGGTCGCCGCCGGGATCGCGCCCAGCCCGCTGGACCTGCCCGCCGACAGTGCGATGGACGTCCGGCGGGTGGTGAACGCATGACCGCGGCCGTCCTGCTCCTGCTGCTGGCCGCCGGGCTGCTGGTCGCCGGGGCCGAGCTGTTCGTCGAGAACGCCGCCTCCGCCGCCGGCCGCCTCGGGGTCACCGTCCTGGCTGTCGCGGTCCTGCTCGCCGGGGCCGAGCCGGAGGAGCTGCTCACCGCGGTGCTGTCCGCCGTGCAGGACCGGCCCGGCTTCGCCGTCGGCGACGCGGTCGGCGCCAACGTCACGATGCTCACCGGCGCGCTGGGCCTCGCGGCGCTGGTGCGGCCCATCCCGATCGGCTCGCGCGTGCGGCTGTACGCCGTGGGCTCGGCGATCGCGGGCGTCCTGGCAGTGCTGGTGCTGCTCGACGGACGCGTCGGCCGGGTCGAGGGCGGGCTGCTGGTGCTCTCCTACGTCGCCCTGGTCGCCTTCGTGTGGCGCCGCGAGCAGGCGCCGCCGGTGATCGGCGAGCTCGCCGAGATGGACGACGCCGACGAGGATCGCGCCCCCGCGCTGGCCCTGCTCCTGGTGGCGGTCGGCCTGGCGGTGATGACCGCCGGCGGCTACGCCGCTGTCGAGGGCGCCACCCGGCTGGTCGAGCAGATCAGTCGCACCGACGAGGCCGTCGGCCTCGTGGTGCTCGGCCTCGCGACGACCGCCGAGCTGTTCGCGATCGTGCTCGCCGCCGCCCGGCACGGCGCCGAGGAGGTCGCGGTGGCGGCAGTCGTGGGCAGCGCCGCCTACAACGCGACGGCCACGCTCGGGGCGGCGGCGCTGGCGTCCCCGCTGCGGGTCGACGACGTGCTGGTGCCGGCGGTCCTGGCCGCGGCGCTGCCGCTGGCGATCGTGGCGCTGGGCCGCTCGGGCCGCCTCGGCCGGGTCGCCGGGGCAGGCCTGCTGGCGTCGTACGTGCTGTTCGCGGTCCTCGTCCTGGCGTGACAGCGGGCGGTTGCGCGGCTGGCACTCGGAGGCCTAGAGTGCCAGGCAGCAGCCAGCCACCTGACCCCCGCGACGGCAGGAGGCCCGGTCCGCTCCATCGATCTGCAAGAACTCAGGAGGGTTCCGTGACCACCGTTACCAAGGTCGCCATCAAGCCGCTCGAGGACCGCATCGTGGTCCAGGCGAACGACGCCGAGAGCACCACCGCATCAGGTCTCGTCATCCCGGACACCGCCAAGGAGAAGCCCCAGGAGGGCACCGTCATCGCGGTTGGCCCCGGCCGCTTCGAGGACGGCAAGCGCGTCCCGATGGACGTCTCCGTCGGCGACGTCGTGATCTACAGCAAGTACGGCGGCACCGAGGTCAAGTACACCGGCGAGGAGTACCTC
>JBKJQM010000428.1:0-3346 GCA_046594005.1 Mycobacteriales bacterium | reverse complement strand
CGCCGGCGCTGACCCGGACGACACCTGCGCGTCATCCGGGCGCAATCCGCCGTGCCTACGGTCGCCGGGTGACGCAGCTGCCAGAGCGCGAGGCCGCGGTCCTTCGGGTCCTGCGCGAGGCCGGCGGACGGGTGGTCTCCCGCGACGACCTCGCGCGCGCCGCCGGCCTGTCCGGCCTGTCCGAGCGGCGGGTCGACGGGGTCCTCGTCCGCCTGCGTCGGGCGCTGCCCGCGGGCTCGCTGGTGACCGTCCGGGGCCGCGGCTGGGCGCTCGCGCCGACGCCTGACGTGCACGAACTCGGAACAGACCGGAAACGTGGGCGTCGTCCTGCCGCAACCCCGTCTCCCTAGCGTCAGGGCACGCCACGGCCACCCCGGAGGACCGCCATGACCACCCCGAGCGCGACCACCCAGCACAGCGCGCAGCCAGCCCGTACTCCGCTGCACGCGGTGGACCACCCGCCTGCCGGCGACTTCGTCAGCCGCGCCGCGGACGCCGGCGTAGAGGTGAGGAGCCCGCTGACCAGCGGTCGGCTGGTGGTCGACCTGACCGGCTACACGGTCCAGCTCGACGGCAGCGACCTCGACCTGTCACCGCGGCAGGTGGAGCTGCTGGCCCTGTTCCTGTCGGGCCCCCGCAAGGTCTGGAGCCGCGAGCAGCTGCACTGGGTCTGCTGGGGCGACACCAGCCCGTCGCGCCGCGTCGACGTCCAGCTGTGCCGGCTGCGGGCCAAGACCGGGCTCGACCTGTTCCGCAACGTCCGCGACCGCGGCTGGGCGCTGCGACCCGTCGCATAGGCCCTCGCCGGCAGTCACCTGCGGGCTAGCGTGCGCGCGTGGACGCGCACCTCGACCGAGATCCCGAGCCCGGCACGGCAGCGCGGATCGCCGCGCTCGAGGCGCAGGTCGCGGCGCTGACCGCGCGGCTGGCACCCGCGCCGACCGCGCCCGCGGCGGCGGCGTACGACCGCCGGGCGCTGCTCCGGCGCGGGGGAGCGGTGCTGGCTGCCGGAGTGGCCGGAGCCGTCGCGCTGCCCCGCGGAGTCGCTGCGGCCGAGGGCGACCCCGTGCTGGCCGGTCGGTCCGTCGACGCGGGGGCCGCCGCCACCACGATCACGGGCGGGTCGGCGGACGCCCCGTCGCTCGTCCTGACGAACCCTGCCGTCGGTACGGCCGGTGGCCGCCGCGTCGCGGGGCCCGCCCTGCGTCTGACCTCCTCCTCAGCGACCGCCGGCCTCGACCAGAACCGCTCGCAGGCAGGTGATCTCGCGAGCAGCGGCGACCTCCTCTGGTACGGCCACACCTCGGCGAGCGCGGCGGCGCCGGCCGTGACCGGGGCCGTCTACACCTCCGCGTTCGCGAACCACCTCGCGTTCCTGTCCGAGCCGCGGCGCGTCCTGGACACCCGTTCCGGCACGGCGACCGACGCCAACGGCAGCCCCAACGACCGCCGCAGCCGCGTCGTCGCCGGGCGCTTCGAGACCGGCGGCCGCCTGCTCGGCGGCAGCTCCCTGGTCCTCGACCTGTCCGGGCTCGTGGTGAGCGGGGTGGGTGTCTTCGCCAACCTGACGGTCGTGGCACCGGCCCTCGGCGGCTACCTGACGGCCTACCCGACGCCCGAGGGCACGCCGCGCACGGACGGACTGGACCGGCCGGCGGCCTCGAACCTGAACTACGCGCGTGGCACGTCGGCGCTGGCGAACTTCGCCCTCGTCGCCCTCGGCGCCGGCGCCCGCATCACGATCTTCACGACCACCACCGCGCACGTGCTCCTGGACCTCTCGGCGGTCACCGTCTCCGAGCCCTTCTCGGTCACCGAGCCGGGCGTCGTGACGGGCGCGCTGCGGGCCCGGTGACCGCCCCCGTCCTGGTGCCGGAGCTGCTGGGCGGCGATCCGGCCGGCCTGCGCCGCATGAAGCGGACGGCGACCGGGCTGCTCGTGCTCGCGGCGGGAGTCTTCCTGGCGACGTTCGCCCTCCCGGAGACCACCGCGACAGGATTCCTGCGCGCCGCCGCCGAGGCCGGGATGGTCGGCGGCGTAGCCGACTGGTTCGCCGTCACCGCGCTGTTCCGACACCCGCTCGGCATCCCGGTGCCGCACACCGCGCTGATCCCGCGCAAGAAGGACGAGCTCGCGACCAAGCTCGGCGAGTTCGTCACGGGCAACTTCCTGACGCCCGCGGCGGTCGGCGAGCAGCTGACCGAGGCGCGGCTCGTACGCCGGACCGCGCAGCGGCTCGCCGACCCGGCCACCGCCGCTGATGTCGGCACCGAGCTCGCCACGGCCGTGGCCGCGGCGCTGGACGTCGTCGACGAGCGGGCCCTCACCGACTACGTCCTCGAGCTGACCCGGCGCGACCTCGACCGCCGCTCGTACACGCCGGTCCTCGGGCAGTTCCTCGCCCGCGCCGTCGAGGGACAGGGACAGCGGCCGCTGGTGGACGTCTGCGTGAGCCGTACCCGCGCGCACCTGGTCGCGAACCGCACGGCGCTGCACCCGCAGCTCAAGCAGTTCCTCGAGGACCAGGGCCTGCTCGGCTGGCTCGTCGCGACGGACAAGAGGATCGACCGCCTGCTCGACGTCGCGATCGACCGGCTCGGCGCCGTCGAGCGGGACCCCGACCACCCGCTGCGCCGCTGGTTCGACGGGCTGCTGGCCGGGCTGGCGGACGACCTGAGGTACGACGCGGTCACCGCGGCTCGGGTCGACGCCCAGCTGCGCGCGCTCGTCGAGGACCCGCACCTGCAGTCGCTGCTGCACGCGCTGCTGACCGACGTGGTCGCATCGGTGCGCACCTCGCTCGACGAGCTCGACGGCGGCCTGCAGCAGCGGCTCGGCGTGATCGTCGCCGACGCGGCCCGCCGGGTGCTGACCGACGAGGCGCTCGAGCAGCGCATCGAGGAGCGGCTGCAGGCCGCGGTCCGCTACGCCGTCGAGCACTACGGCGACACTGTCGTGTCGCTGATCCAGCGGACGGTCCAGGGCTGGGAGGGCCGCGACGCGTCGAGCCGCATCGAGGCGGCCGTCGGACGGGACCTGCAGTTCATCCGCATCAACGGCACCGTCGTCGGCGCGCTCGCCGGCCTGGTCATCCACGCGGTCGCGGTCGCTGTCGGCTGAAGATGACCCGAACTGACCAGGCGGTGCGGAGGCGGTGCGGGCAAGGTCACGGGTGGTCGCGCCCCCGGTGTTCCTGATCAGCACCAGGGGCGCGGCCGGCACGTCTTCGGCCGTCACGTCGGCGTGCCCCCGGAGAGACTCGAACTCCCGACCAACCGGGTAGAAACCGGCCGCTCTATCCGCTGAGCTACGGGGGCGGACAGCGCCGAGGGTATCGCCGGTCGGC
>JBKJQM010000206.1:0-3305 GCA_046594005.1 Mycobacteriales bacterium | reverse complement strand
AACTCCCGGAAGTCCTCGTGCAGCATCGTGTGCTTGCGGATCTTGAGCTTGAACTCGGCCAGCTCGTCGTCGGTCGGCATCTCGCCGTAGATGAGCAGCCAGGCGACCTCCAGGAAGGTCGCCTTCTCCGCCAGCTCCTCGATCGGATAGCCGCGGTAGCGCAGGATGCCGGCGTCGCCGTCGATGTAGGTGATGGCCGACTCGCAGGAGGCGGTGTTCACGAACCCCGGGTCGAGGGTCACCAGGCCGGTGCCGCCGAGCAGCTTCGGGATCTCGATGCCACCCGGGCCCTCGGTCGCCGGCTTGACGGTGAGCGGCATGCTGCCGCCCGGGTGCTCGAGGGTGACGTCCGACATGAGGGTGGTCCTCCGGAGGGTCAGCCGACTGCGCGCCGGGGGGTCTCCCCGTCGAACGGTGCCGGCGTGCGGGCTCGTGCTGCGGTCGGCGAGGTGGCCGCTGGGGCTGCGCTCGTCTGGTGCGGAAAGGTACCCGCAGCCCGATGACCGCGAACGCGCCGGTCGTCACGCTGCTGGAGCGCAACCACCTCGCCTCGCACGATCTGCGCTCAGCCGACCTGGCGCGGACCCGGGCCGAGCTCGCTCAACGCGGGCGCCGTGGCGCTCACGCCCTCGAGCGGCTGGGCGCCGTCCCCGCCGATCGAGGGGCGGGCCTCGAGGTCCCCACGCTGGAGCTTCAGCAGCTCGGTGCGGGCGAACACCTGCTGGAACGTGGCGGTGCGCTCGGCGCGGCCGCGGCCGATGAAGCTGACCGCCCAGTGCATCAGGGCGGTGAAGCGGTTCTTGAAGGCCGTCAGGTAGAGCAGGTGCAGGGCCAGCCAGGCCACCCACGCGATGAACCCGCGCAGGTGGATGCGGCCGATGCTGGCGACCGCCCGGAAGCGCGAGATCGTCGCCATGGAGCCCTTGTCGAAGTAGTGGAAGTCCTTGCGCTCGGGACTGCCCTTCGCGTCGGCCTTGATCTGCTTGGCGACGTGCTTGGCGCCCTGGATGGCGACGGGGGAGACGCCGGGCAGGCGGTCCAGTCCCATCATGTCGCCGATGACGAAGACCTCGGGGTGGCCGGGCAGCGACAGGTCTCGCTGCACCTGCACCCGCCCGCTGCGGTCGAGCTCGGCGCCGGACTGCTCCGCGAGCTGAGTGCCGAGGGGCGAGGCGGCGACGCCGGCTGCCCAGATCTTCGTCCGTGCCTCGATGCGGCGCAGGCTGCCGTCCTTGTCCTTGACCTCGATGCCGTGACGGTCGACGTCGACGACCATCGCGCCGAGCTGCACCTCGACGCCCATGTCCTCGAGCTCGTGCTTCGCGTGCTCCGAGAGCTTGTCGCCGAACGTCCCGAGCACGGCGTCCGCGGCGTCGAGCAGGACGACGCGCGTGGTCGACGGGTTGAAGGTGCGGAAGTTGCCCTTGAGGGTGCGGCGCGACAGCTCGGCGATCTGGCCGGCCATCTCGACCCCCGTGGGACCGGCGCCGACGACGACGAAGGTCAGCCAGGCGTCGAGCTCGAGCGGGTCGTTCTCGAGCTCGGCCATCTCGTACGCGCCGAAGATGCGGCCACGCAGCTCGAGAGCGTCGTCGATGGACTTCATGCCGGGCGCGAACTCCGCGAAGCGGTCGTTGCCGAAGTACGACTGGCCTGCGCCGGCGGCGACGATCAGCGTGTCGTACGGCGTCACGGTCGTCCGGTCGACGATCGAGTGCGTCACCGTCCTGGCCTCGAGGTCGAGGGTCTCGACGTTGCCGAGCAGCACCTGCACGTTCTTCTGCCGCCGCAGGATCTCCCGTGTGGGGGGTGCGATCTCGCCCTCGGACAGGATGCCGGTGGCCACCTGGTAGAGCAGCGGCTGGAACAGGTGGTGCGAGGTGCGGTCGATCAGCGTGATGTCCACGTCGGCGCGGCGCATCGCCTTGGTGGCGAACAGGCCGCCGAAGCCGGAGCCGATGACGACCACGCGGTGTCGGGCTTGGGTCGGTGAGCTCATGTCGTTCTCTTCCCCTCGGACAGCGTCCATTGCACCGCACCGCCCGGTGGGCCCGGTCGCGGCGTCCCTGCGAGACTGGACACACCGGCCCGGAAGAGGAGAGCGAGTGCGCGAGGTCACACCCCCCGAGCTGCTGTCGCCGTGGCGCACGCCCGAGCGCGCGCGTCTCCAGGAGCAGGCGCGCGCCTTCGCCCGCGACGTCGTGCTGCCGCTCGCCGACGAGCTCGACCCGCACAAGGGCGAGATGCCGCGGTCGCTGATCGACGACATGGCCGCCCGCGGCTGGTTCGGCATCACCGTCCCGGCGGACCTGGGCGGCCTCGGCCTCGGCGTCTTCGAGTACTGCCTCGTCTCGGAGGAGCTCGCGCGCGCGTGGCTGTCCGTCGGCAGCATCCTCGCCCGCGGCCAGGGCCTCGGCACGCAGGTCGTCGACGAGGGCCGCAAGGCCGACCTGATGCGGCGCTCCGCAGCGGGCCGGTGGATCGGCGCCATCGCGCTGTCCGAGCCGACGGCGGGTTCCGACCTCGCCGGTGTGCAGACGCGGGCGGTGCGCGACGGCGACGGCTGGGTGCTGACCGGCCACAAGCGCTGGGCAGGCAACGCCCTGGCCGCCGACTTCGTCGAGGTGCTCGCGCGGGTGCGTGACCCCGAGGAGGGCGAGTCGCGTTCGGCGGGCCTCGAGCCGTTCCTCGTCGTCAAGGAGCGTGGGACGTTTCCGGACGGGATGACGGGCGAGCCGATCGACAAGATCGGCTACCACGGGTTCCTCACCTGGGACCTGCACCTGGACGGCGTGCGGGTGCCCGACGCCGACCGGCTGACCGGGCTGTACGGCGACGAGGGCGCGGACGGCGACGCCGGCGGCTTCGCGTCGGTGCAGCGCGGCCTCAACATCGCGCGCGTGCACACCGCCGCGCGCGCGGTCGGCGTCGCCCGCGCCGCGGTCGAGGACTCCACGCTGTACCTCCAGGAGCGCGAGCAGTTCGGCCACCCGCTGGCGGACTTCCAGGCGCTGCGCTTCGTCCTCGCGGACATGGCGGCGGAGGGCGCGCAGGCCCGCGCGTTCTGGCAGCAGGTCGCCCACCTGCTGGACCAGGGCGAGCCGGCCGAGCAGGAGGCCGCCGCCGTCAAGCTCCTCGCCACCGAGATGGCGGTGAAGGTGACCAACCAGGCCATGCAGCTGCACGGCGGCAACGGCTACACGACCGAGCGCCGCGTGGAGCGCTACTGGCGAGATGCCCGGCTGACGACCATCTTCGAGGGCACCAGCGAGATCCAGCGGCGCATCATCAGCGACCGGCTGCTG
>JBKJQM010000201.1:0-6940 GCA_046594005.1 Mycobacteriales bacterium | reverse complement strand
GACGCGTTCTCGACGTTGCAGGCCTGCAGCAGCCGGCCGTCGTCGACGATCGCGGCGACGCCCACGTGCAGCCGGGAGTACGGCGCGTAGGCCCGCCCCGCCGCCTCGACCGCCTTTCCTCGGAGGTCAGCCCAGTCGACGGTCACGTGGAGCTCCCCCTGCGGTAGGGGATGCCGTCCGCCGCCGGGGGCCTCAGCCGCTGGGCCGCGACGCCGAGGACGAGCAGCGTGGCGACGTACGGCGTGAGGCCGGTGAGCTCGCCGGGCACCAGGTCAGTGAGGCCGAACCACGTCAGGACCGCGACGGCCAGGACCAGGCCGGTGATGCCGCTGCGCCGGGAGCCCCGCACGACCAGCCACACGCCGAAGGCGACCAGCGCGAGCCCGACGAGCAGCAGCAGTGCGTGGACCGACTCGCCGCCGCGCCGCAGCTGGAGGGCGTCGGCGTAGCCGAACAGGACGGCGCCGGCCGCGGTGCCGCCGGGTCGCCAGTTGCCGAAGATCATGGCGGCGATGCCGATGAAGCCGCGCCCGCCCGTCTGCCCCTCGCGGTAGGCGCTGGAGGCGACGATCGCGAGGAAGGCCCCGCCGAGGCCGGCGAGCGCACCGGACATGACGACCGCGGCGTACTTCATCGTGTAGACGTTCACGCCGAGGGACTCGGCCGCCTCCGGGCGCTCGCCGCACGCCCGCAGGCGCAGCCCGAAGGCGGTCCGCCACAGGACGAACCACGTCAGCGCGACCAGCACGACCGCGATCAGCGTGAGCACCGAGATCTCGGTGACGATGCCGCGCAGGACGCCGGCGAGGTCCGAGAGCAGGAACCACCCCTTCTTCTCGAGGTCCTGCAGCGGGCCGCTGAGCCCCGGGAGCGTGAACGAGGGCAGGTCGCCGACCTGCGGGGACTGGGTGTCACCACCGCCGGACCCGGGGGCGTACGCGACCGACGACAGGTACTGCGCCGCCCCGGTGCCGAGCAGGATGATCGCGACGCCGCTGACGACGTGGTCGACCCCGAAGGTCACGGTCGCGACGGCGTGCAGGAGGCCGCCGAGGGCGCCGAGCAGCACCGCGAAGGCGACGCCGGCCCAGGGGCCGTACTTCCACCCGGCGTAGCCGGCGCCCCACGTGCCGAGGATGAGCATCCCCTCGAGGCCGATGTTGACGACCCCGGCGCGCTCGGACCACAGCGCGCCCATGCCGGCCAGGCCGATCGGGACCGCGAGGGCCAGCGAGGCCGCCACGGTGCCGCTCGAGGTGATGTCGTCGGCGCCGGTCACGACGCGCACCAGCGAGAGCAGGACCAGCAGCCCGACGGCGCCCAGACCCAGTCGGGCCGGCGTCAGCGCGACACGCGACTGCCGGCGCAGCGCGGGGTCGACGGTCGCGCTCGCGTGCTCGGGGAGTCCGGCAGCGGTGGTCATGCGGTCACCTCCGCAGGAGCGGGCGCCTCGGCCAGCTGGCGGCCGACACGCCGCTGCTCGGCGCGCAGCCGGTAGCGGCGGACCAGCTCGTAGGCGATGACGACGGACAGCACGATCGAGCCCTGCAGGATCGTCACGATCTCCCGCGAGATGCCCTCGATGTCCAGGATCACCGAGGAGACGTCGAGGTAGGCCCACAGCAGCGCGCCGAACGCGATGCCGATCGGGGAGTTGCGGCCGAGCAGCGCGATGGCGATGCCGGTGAAGCCCAGTCCCGCGGGGAAGTCGAGGCTGTACGAGTACGAGGCGCCCAGCAGCTGGGGCATGCCGACCAGGCCCGCGACGGCGCCGGACAGCAGCATCGTCGAGACGACCATCCGCTTCACGTCGACGCCGCTGGCGATCGCGGCGGACTCCGAGCGCCCGGTCGCCCGGAGGTCGAAGCCGAACCGGGTGCGGCCGAGGACCAGCCAGTAGGCGACCCCGGCGAGGATCGCGACCGGCAGGAATCCGAACACGTCGAGCGGCGAGTCGGGGATGAGCGGGAGACCGCCGAGCCGGCCGGAGGGCGCGATCGGGTCGGTGCCGATGTTGTTGCTGCCGGCGACCGGCACCGCGACCTTGCGCAGGAAGAAGGCCACGAGCCCGGTCGCGATGGCGTTGAGCATGATCGTCGAGATCACCTCGCTGACGCCGCGGGTCGCCTTGAGCAGACCGGCGAGGCCGGCCCACATCGCGCCGACCGCCACGGCGACCAGCACGATCACCAGCTGGTGCAGACCGGTCGGCAGGGCGACCGCGCCGCCGACCCAGGCGGCCGTCATGGCGGCCAGGCGGTACTGGCCGTCGACGCCGATGTTGAACAGGTTCATCCGGAACCCGATGGCGACGGCCAGCGCGGACAGGTAGTAGGTGGTCGCCTGGTTGAGGACCAGCGTCATGCTGCGGGGCCGCTGGCCGTAGTCCAGGAGCAGCCGGAACGTCGACCACACCGGGTCGCCCGCACCGATCAGCACCAGCGAGGCGATGAGCAGCGAGAACACGATCGCGAGCGCCGGCGCGGCCGCACCCAGCCCGAGGTCGCGCAGGTCGAGCCGGCGCATCACGCCGCGCCCTGGCCGGCGCCGGTCATGGCCGAGCCGAGCTGCTCGGGGGTGACCTGCGCCGGGTCGACCTCGGCGACGACCCGTCCACGCAGGACGACCGCGAGTCGGTCCGACAGGCCGATGAGCTCGTCCAGGTCGGCCGAGACGAGCAGCACCGCGAGGCCCTTGCGGCGGGCGGCGCGGATGTGGTCCCAGATGGCCGCCTGCGCCCCGACGTCCACACCGCGGGTCGGGTGGCTCGCGATGAGCAGGTCGATGTCGCTGCTCATCTCGCGGCCGACGATCAGCTTCTGCTGGTTGCCGCCGGACAGCGCGCTGGCGAGCACGTCGATGCCGGGTGTCCGGACGTCGTACTCCTCGACGATGCGGGCGGTGTCCGTGCGGGCGCGGCCGCGGTCGATCCACGGCCCGTGCGAGACGGCGTCCTCGCTCTGGTGGCCCAGCACGCGGTTCTCCCACAGCGGCGCGTCGAGCAGCAGCCCGTGGCGCTGCCGGTCCTCGGGCACGTAGCCGATGCCGTGCTCGCGCCGGCGGCGGGTGGACCAGCGGCTCACGTCCTCGCCGCGCAGGACCGTCCGGCCGCTGTCGGTCGCCCGGATGCCGACCAGCGCCTCGACCAGCTCGGCCTGCCCGTTGCCCTCCACGCCGGCGAGCCCGAGGACCTCGCCGCGGTGGATGACGAAGGAGACGGCGTCGACGACCGCACGGCCGGTGCTGTCGCGGACCGTCAGGCCCTCGACGCGCAGCACCTCCTCGTCGGTCACGGTCGACTCGCGGGTCTCCGGCGACGGCAGCTCGCTGCCCACCATCAGCTCGGCCAGCTGGCGGGCCGTGGTCGTGCGGGGGTCGACGGTCGCGACCGTCGTGCCCCGCCGGATGACGGTGACGTCGTCGGCGACGGACAGCACCTCGTCGAGCTTGTGGGAGATGAACAGCACCGTGAGGCCCTCGGCCTTGAGCTCGCGCAGGTTGGCGAACAGCTCCTGGACCTCCTGCGGCACGAGCACAGCGGTCGGCTCGTCGAGGATGAGCACCTTCGCGCCGCGGTAGAGCACCTTGAGGATCTCGACGCGCTGCCGCTCTCCGACGCCCAGGTCGGCGACGAGCCGGTCGGGCGAGACGTCGAGGCCGTACGCCGAGGAGATCTCTGCGATGCGCCGGCGCGCGGTCTTCAGGTCGAGCAGCACGCCGCCCGTGCGGGGCTCGCTGCCGAGCACGACGTTCTCGAGCACCGTCAGGTTGTCCGCCAGCATGAAGTGCTGGTGGACCATGCCGATGCCCGCGGCGATGGCGTCGCCGGGCCCGCTGAAGCGGACCTCCTGACCGGCCACGCGGATCGTGCCCTCGTCGGGGCGCTGCATGCCGTACAGGATCTTCATCAGCGTCGACTTGCCGGCGCCGTTCTCGCCCACCAGCGCGTGCACGGTGCCGGGCCGGACGACCAGGTCGACGTCCCGGTTGGCGACGACACCGGGGAACCGCTTGGTGACGCCGGACAGCTCGACCGCGGCCGGAGCGGCGGCGCTGGGGCTCTCGGAGTGGATGGGGCTCTCCCTGGTCCAGGACGGCGACGGGGCCCGCCGGACGCTAGCGCGGTCCGACGGGCCCCGTCCTCACGGAGACTGAGGTGTCAGGAGCTGGGGACCGTGATCGAGCCGCTGACGATCTTGGACTTGTAGTCCTCGAGCTGGGTCTTGATGTCATCGACCTTGCCACCGGAGGTGGAGTAGTCGACGCCGCCCGCCTTGAGGTCGTAGACCCGCGGGCCGGCCGCGACCGAGCCCTTCGTGAAGGACTCGATGAAGTCGAACACCGCGACGTCGACCTTCTTCAGCATCGAGGTCAGGATGACGTCCTTCACCGCGGGGGCGGCGGTCTGGTACTGGTCGGAGTCGACGCCGATGGCGAGCTTGCCGCCGGCCTTGGCCGCCTCGAAGACGCCTCCGCCGGAGCCGCCGGCTGCCGCGTAGACGACGTCCGCGCCCGCGTCGAACATGCCCTGGGCGGTGGTCTTGCCCTTGGCCGGGTCGTTGAAGCCGGTGAAGTCCGGCGGCTGCGTCAGGTACTTCGCCTGGACCTTGATGTCCGGCTTGACGGCCTTGGCGCCCGCTGTGAAGCCGACCTCGAACTTCTTGAGCAGCGGCACCTGGACACCGCCGATGAAGCCGACGTTGCCGGTCGTGGACTTCAGCGCGGCGGCGACGCCGACGAGGTAGGAGCCCTGCTCCTCGGCGAAGACGAGGTTGGAGACGTTGGCGCCCTTGGCGTCGGCGTCGTCGACGATCGCGAACTTCACGTCCGGGAACTCGGGGGCGACCTTGGCCAGTGCTCCGGAGTAGGCGAAGCCGATGGCGATGATCGGGTTGAAGCCGCCGTCGGCGAGCACGCGCAGGCGCTCCTCCTTGGCGGAGTCGGACTCGCCGGCGCCGGCCTCGGCCTCCCGGGCCTCGACGCCGAGGTCGGTCTTGGCCTTCTCGAGGCCGACGGCGGCGGCGTCGTTGAAGGACTGGTCGCCGCGGCCGCCGATGTCGTAAGCGAGGCCGACCTTGGCCTGCACCTTGGCGGCCGAGGAGCTGCTCGCGGTGGTGTCCGTGCCGGTGTCGGCGTCGTTCGAGCCGCAGGCGGCGATGCCGAGGCTGGCGACGGCCAGCGCTGCGACGAGGCGCACGCGGCCGTTCTGGAGTCGGCGCAAGGGATGTCCTTCCACGTAGGGGCCGGGGGGTCTGGCGCGTACGAGCGCCCCGGTCCTTCGCACGCTAGTGGCCGTGCGGGGCTCCCTGTCCGGTTCGGGAGGACTCGTTCGGTCACGACTCGGACTCGGCCCGTGGCTGGTTGGATCGGCCCGGTGCAGGGACCCGGAGCAGCGCGCGGCTACGGCGCCGTGCTCCGGACACCGGGGGCGCTGGCGTTCTCGCTGGCGGCGCTCGTGGGGCGGCTGCCGATCGCCATGCTCGGCATCGGGACCGTCCTGCTGGTGGCTGACCGGCGCGGCTCGTACGCCCTCGCCGGGCTGGTGAGCGCGGCGTACGCGGTGGGGGTCGCGGTCCTCGGTCCGGCGCTGTCGCGGCAGGTCGACCGGTTCGGCCAGCGCACGGTCCTGCCGTGGGCGCTCGCGCTGTCGGCGTGCGGGGTGCTCGGCCTGCTCGCCGCCAGCCGGAGCGGGGCGCCCGTCCCGGTCCTGCTCGTCTGCGCGGCGGTCATGAGCGCCTCGTCCAGCCAGCTCGGGTCCTGCGCCCGGGCCCGCTGGAGCGCGGTGCTGGTCGACCGGCCGGCGGAGGTGCCCCGGGCGTACGCCTGGGAGGCCGTCGTGGACGAGGTCGTCTTCGTGGTCGGGCCGCTCGTGGTGGTCCTGTGCGCCGCCGTCGACCCGGCCGTGGGCCTGCTCGCGGCGCTCGGGCTGGGCGCCGCCGGCACGCTCACCTTCGTCGGGCTGCGGGCCACGGCGCCGCCGGTCTCCCGCGTACCTGGTGCGCCGCACCCGAGCGCGCTGGCCTCGGCCGGTCTGCGCACCCTCGCCCTGTCGATGCTGTGCGTCGGCGTGCTGTTCGGCACCGTCGAGGTGTCGATGGTCGCCTTCGCGCAGGAGCGCGGCAGCACCGGTGGCGGCGGCATGCTGCTGGCGCTGGTCGCGGGCGGCAGCGCCGCCGCCGGCCTGGTCTACGGGACCCTGCACTGGCAGGCCGCCGCGCACCGCCGCTACCTGCTGGCGCTGGCGTTCCTCGCGGCCGGGCTGCTGCCGCTGCTGCTCGCGCCGAGCGTGCCGCTCATGGCGCCGGCCGCACTGCTGGCCGGCTTCGCGATCAGCCCGACGCTCATCGTGGCGTTCGGCCTGGTGGAGGAGCTCGTGCCGGTCGCGGCGCGCACCGAGGGCTTCAGCTGGCTGAACTCCGGGCTGGGCGTCGGCGTCTCCGGCGGCTTCGCGGTGTCCGGTGCGGTCGCGGAGGGCGCGGGAGCGCGGACGGCGTTCCTCGTCGCGCTCGGCGGCGCGCTCGCGGCCGGGGCCGTCGCGGTGGTCGGACGCCGGACGCTGGTGCCTCAGGGAGCGACGGGCTCGATCCAGGCCAGGTAGACGGGGCGCCCGGAGGTCTCGGCGCGCTCGACCAGGAAGCTGCACGCGATCTCGTGACCGTCGTGGTGCAGCACGGGCAGCTCCAGCATGACGCCGAGGACGTTGGCCTGGCCGGTCGACAGGTGGCGGCTGAAGCCGGCGACGTGGGCCTCGCGCAGCGCCGGCGGGATCAGGGCGACCACGCGACGGCCGACCAGCTCGTCCGCCTCCCAACCAGTGAACGCTGCGAGGGACGGGCTGACCGCGAGGATCCGGTTGGCGTCGTCGGCGGCGACGACGCCCCGGGTCGAGCCGGTGACGACGGTCGCGTCCCAGTGCGGCGGGGCGACCGGCAGCCGGTCG
>JBKJQM010000187.1:0-4149 GCA_046594005.1 Mycobacteriales bacterium | reverse complement strand
AGCAGGTGCCGCAGGTACCGCTCCGGGCTGTCCAGGAACGCCCGCCAGTCGCGGACGAGGTCGAGGTCGTCGTACGCCACCTCGCGGATCCCGTGGTCGCCGACCTCCAGCACCGTGGCGCCGGGCAGGGAGGCCAGCAGCGGCGAGTGGGTGGCGCACAGGACCTGTGCGCCCTCGGTGCGCAGGTCCCCCATCAGGGCGACCAGCGCGAGGCAGGAGCGGAACGACAGCGCCGACTCCGGCTCGTCGAGCAGGAAGAACCCGTATCCGGCGAAGCGCGTGCGCAGCACCGCGAGGAACGACTCGCCGTGGCTGAGCTCGTGGAAGCGCGGCTCGCCGCGCACGTCCGAGGAGGGGTGCTCCTCGAGGTAGGTGTAGAGCCCGTGCATCGTCTCGGCCCGCAGGAAGTACGACGCCACCAGCGGCCCCGGGCTGCGCACGACCTGCAGCGCCGCCCCGAGCGGGGACTCCGAGACACGCGTGCGGTGCTGCGCGCCCTTCGACCCGCCCTCCGGGTTCAGCCCGTACGCCTCGGCCACCGCTTCGACGAGAGTGCTTTTGCCTGAGCCGTTCTCGCCGACGAGGAACGTCACGCCCGGTGCGAGGTCCAGGCCCTCGTCGAGCAGCTGGCGCACCGCAGGCAGGGTCGCCGGCCACGTGTCCCGGTCGAGCGGCGGGGCGAGCGGATGCCGCTCGACCCGCCGGACCGGGCTACTCGTCGTCGTCGTCGAGGCGGGCCAGCCAGGTGGCGAGCCGCTCGACGGGGACCTCGAAGTCCGGGAAGGCGTCGACGAACTGGCGCATCCGCTCGGCCAGCCACTCCATGGACACGGTCTCGGAGCCGCGCCGCTCGGCGAGCTCCTCGAGGCCCCGGTCGGTGAAGTACACCGCCTAGACCTCGAGGGCCGCCGCAGTCAGCGCTGCCTGCTCCGCCTCGTGCACCTTGCTCGACCCGGCGGCCGGAGAGGCGCCGGCCTTGCGGGAGATGCGGCGCAGGGTGCGGCCCTCCGGGAGGTGCTCGGGCAGCGACAGAGCGATGTGCGACCAGGCGCCCTGGTTGGCCGGCTCCTCCTGGCACCACACGACGTCGGTCGCGTTCGGGTAGGTCGCCAGTGCGTCGGCGACCTCCTCGCCGGGCACCGGGTACAGCTGCTCGACGCGAACGAGGGCGACCTTCGTGCCCTCGGCCTTGCGGCGCGCGGCCAGCAGGTCGTAGTGCACCTTGCCGGCGGTCAGGACGACGCGCTCGACCCCGGCCGGGTCGATGCCGTCCGGGTCGGGAAGCACCGGCAGGAAGCCGCCGTCGAGGAACTCCTCGATCGCCGAGCCCGCCGCGCGCAGGCGCAGCATGGACTTCGGCGACATGACGACCAGCGGCCGCTTGTGCGACTGCAGCGCCTGCTTGCGCAGCAGGTGGAAGTAGTTGCCCGGGGTCGTCGGGGCGGCGACCACCATGTTGTCCTCGGCGCAGAGCTGCAGGAAGCGCTCGAGGCGCGCGGACGAGTGGTCCGGCCCCTGCCCCTCGTAGCCGTGCGGGAGCAGCAGGGTGACGCCGGAGCGCTGGCCCCACTTCACCTCGCCGGAGGCGATGAACTCGTCGACGATCGTCAGCGCGCCGTTGACGAAGTCGCCGAACTGCGCCTCCCACAGCACGAGCGCGTCGGGACGGGCGACCGAGTAGCCGTACTCGAAGCCCATGGCGGCGAACTCCGACAGCAGCGAGTCGTAGACGTAGAACGGCGCCTGGTCCTCGGACAGGTGCGCGAGCGGCGTGTGCTCGCCGCCGTTGCTGCGGTCGACGATGACTGCGTGCCGGTGGCCGAAGGTGCCGCGTCGGGCGTCCTGCCCGGCCAGGCGGACGGGACGGCCCTCGAGAAGCAGCGAGCCGTACGCGAGGGTCTCGCCCATCGCCCAGTCGATCGTGCCGTCCTCGATCATCTTCGCGCGCTTCTGCAGCTGCGGCAGCAGGCGCGGGTGGACGGTGAAGCCCTCCGGCATGGTGACCTGGCTGTCGACGACCTTCTGCACGACCTCGCGGGTGATCGCGGTGTGCAGGTCGTCCTCGCCGACCGCCGCCGGCTCCGGCCGCATCGGCTCGGCGGAGGAGGCCTCGCGGGTGCCCTGGAAGACCTTCTCGAGCTGCTGCTGGTAGTTGCGCAGCGCGTCCTCGGCCTCATCGACGGTGATGTCGCCGCGGCCGATGAGGTTCTCGGTGTAGATCTTGCGGACCGAGCGCTTCTTGTCGATCGTGTCGTACATCAGCGGCTGGGTGAACGACGGCTCGTCGACCTCGGAGTGCCCGCGCCGGCGGTAGCAGACCATGTCGATGACGACGTCCTTCTTGAACGCCTGCCGGTAGTCGAACGCCAGCTTGGCGACGCGCACGCACGCCTCGGGGTCGTCGCCGTTCACGTGGAAGATCGGCGCCTGGACCATCCGCGCGACGTCGGTCGAGTAGACCGAGGATCGGGCGGAGTGCGGGCCGGTGGTGAAGCCGACCTGGTTGTTGACGACCACGTGGATCGTGCCGCCGGTGCGGTAGCCGCGCAGCTGACCCATCTGCAGGGTCTCCGCGACGACGCCCTGACCGGCGAAGGCCGCATCGCCGTGCATGAGGACCGGCAGGACCGTGAAGCCCTCCTCGCCCTTGTTGATGACGTCCTGCTTGGCGCGCACCACGCCCTCGAGCACCGGGTTGACGGCCTCGAGGTGCGACGGGTTGGCCTGCAGGCTGACGGCCACCGAGCCGCCGTCGGCGGCGGTGAACGTGCCCTCCGCGCCGTGGTGGTACTTCACGTCGCCGGAGCCGTGCGCGGTGCGCGGGTCGAGGTTGCCCTCGAACTCGCGGAAGATCTGCGCGTAGCTCTTGCCCACGATGTTCGCGAGCACGTTGAGGCGACCGCGGTGCGGCATGGCGATGGCGACCTCGTCGAGGCCCTCCTGCGCCGCGCGCTGCAGGATCCCGTCGAGCAGCGGGATCACCGACTCGCCGCCCTCGAGCGAGAAGCGCTTCTGGCCCACGTACTTCGTCTGCAGGAACGACTCGAACGCCTCGCCGGCGTTGAGCCGCTCGAGGACGTGCAGCTGCTCGGTGCGGTCCGGGGCCTGCGCCTTCTTCTCGACGCGCTCCTGCAGCCAGCGCCGCTCGGCCGGGTCCTGGATGTGCATGTACTCGATGCCGACCGTGCGGCAGTAGGAGTCGCGCAGGACGCCGAGGACGTCGCGCAGCTTCATGACCTTCTTGCCGGCGAAGCCGCCGACGGGGTACTCGCGGTCGAGGTCCCACAGCGACAGGCCGTGGTTGACGACGTCGAGGTCGGGATGGCTGCGGACCTTGAACTCGAGCGGGTCGGTGTCGGCCATCAGGTGACCGCGCACGCGGTAGGCGTGGATCAGCTCGTTGACGCGGGTGGCCTTGTCGAGGTCGCCCTCGTGCGTCGCCTGCTGGTCCGGGACCCACCGGACGGGGACGTACGGGATGCGCAGCGCGCGGAAGACGTCGTCGTAGAAGCCGTCCTCGCCGAGCAGCAGCTGGTGCATCCGGCGCAGGAACTCGCCGGACTGCGCGCCCTGGATGATGCGGTGGTCGTAGGTGCTGGTCAGCGTGATCGTCTTGCTGACCGCCAGGCGGGCGAGCGTCTCCTCGGAGGCGCCCTGGAACGCGGCGGGGTACTCCATCGCGCCGACGCCGATGATGGCACCCGCGCCCTGCATGAGGCGGGGGACGGAGTGGACCGTCCCGATGCCGCCCGGGTTGGTCAGGCTGATGGTCGTGCCGGCGAAGTCGTCCGCGCCGAGCTTGCCCCCGCGGGCGCGGCGCACGATGTCCTCGTACGCCGCCCAGTACTGCGCGAAGTCCATCGCGTCGGCGCCCTTGATGGCGGCGACCACGAGCGAGCGGCTGCCGTTGGCGTTCTGCAGGTCGATGGCCAGTCCGAGGCCGACGCCGCCCGGGGTCACGACGACGGGCTTGCCGTCGACCTGCGCGTAGCTGTTGTTCATCACCGGCACGTCGGCGACCGCGCGCACCAGCGCGTAGCCGATGAGGTGGGTGAAGGAGACCTTGCCGCCGCGCGAGCGCTTGAGGTGGCTGTTGATGACGATGCGGTTGTCGGCCAGCAGCTTGGCCGGCACCGAGCGCACGCTGGT
>JBKJQM010000117.1:0-4147 GCA_046594005.1 Mycobacteriales bacterium | reverse complement strand
GCGGGCGACACCGGGCTGCTCTGGGAGGACCGCCAGCCCGTGCCCTGGTGAGTCAGACTGTTGCGGTGAAGCCGCTCGCCGCCGCGCTGGCTGCCCTTGCCCTCGTCGCGACCGGCTGCAGCTCCGACAAGGGCTCGTCCGTCTCCGCCCCCACCTCCCGGCCCACCGCGGTGGTGAGCCCCAGCCCGACCGCCGCCCCCAGCGCGCGGCCGACCGCCGCGCCGACCGCCGCCTCGACCGCCGTCGCCATCGCGAAGCCGGTCTGGAAGGCCTGCGAGCGCGGCTTCCAGTGCGCGACCCTGACCGTCCCGCTCGACGAGGCCGACGCCTCGGCCGGCACGGTCGACCTGGCGCTCACCCGCAAGGTCGTGCGCGAGAAGTCCCGTCGCATCGGCAGTCTCATCGTCAACCCCGGCGGTCCGGGCGCCTCGGCGGTCGGCTACCTGCAGGCCGCGTGGACCCAGATCCCGCCCGGCGTGCGCGCCCGCTTCGACCTGGTCGCGTTCGACCCGCGGGGCGTCGGGCGGACGGCGCCGGTCCGCTGCGGGACGACCGCCCAGCTCGACCGCTACTTCGCCCTGGACCCGTCGCCGGACGACGCCGGCGAGCTGCGCGCGCTGGAGAAGGGCAACGAGGCGCTGGTCGCGGAGTGCCAGCGGCGGTCCGGCGCCCTGCTGCCGCACGTGTCCACCGCGGAGGCCGCTCTCGACCTCGACCGGGTGCGCGCGGCGGTCGGCGACCCGAAGCTCACCTACCTCGGCTACTCCTACGGCACCGCCCTGGGGGCCGCCTACCTCGACCGCTTCCCGACGAGGGTCCGCGCGATGGTGCTGGACGGCGGGCTCGACCCGACGCTGTCCTGGGACGCGCTGCTGGAGGGGCAGTCGAAGGGCTTCGACCGGGCCCTCGAGGCGTTCCTGGCCGACTGCGAGACGACGCGGTGCCCCTACCGCCGGCAGGTGCAGGGCGACCTGCTCCAGGCGTACGACCGGCTGGCCGCCCGGGTGGAGGAGGCGCCGCTGCCCGGCGACGGCCGCCGCGTGGTCGGCCCGGGGGAGTTCTCGCTCGGCGTCGGCGCCGGCCTCTACAGCCGCGCGAACGGCTGGCCGGCCATCGCCTCCGCGCTGGTGCGCGCCGAGAAGGGCGACGGCGCCGAGCTGCTCGCGCTGTCCGACAGCTACCTCGACCGCGGCGAGAGCGGCTACCAGAACGTCAGCGAGGCCAACCTGGCGGTCAACTGCATCGACCGGCCGTGGCCCCGCGAGACGGCGCCGTACACCGCGCTCGCCGCCCGTGTCGCCCAGGACGCACCCCGCTTCGGACCCGCGATCGCCCTGTCGGGCATGGCCTGCGCCGACTGGCCGGTGCCGCCGGTCGGCACGCCGCACCCGGTCGCAGGCAAGGGTGCACCGCCCGTCGTGGTCATCGGCACCACGCGCGACCCGGCCACGCCGTACGACTGGTCGGTGCGCCTGGCCGACCAGCTCGAGTCCGGGGTCCTGCTGACGCACCGCGGCGACGGGCACACCGTCTACCGGGTGGGCGCACCCGACTGCCTGCTCGGACCGGTCGGGCGCTACCTGGTCGAGGGCCGGGCTCCTGCGGCAGCCACGTGCTGAGTGCGAGGCTGAGCCGGTGACCGCCCCTCGTCCGAGCGTCCGCCGCAAGATCGCCGTGGCGACGTGGCGCGCCCCGCGAGAGGGCCGGCTGCACGCGCGGATGGCCGTCGACGCGACGGCCGTCCTCGACTTCTGCACCGAGCGCACCGCCTCCTCAGGGGTGCGCGTGACGCCCGGTGTCGTCGTAGGGCTCGCGTTCTCGCGCGGCGTGCAGGAGGTGCCCGCCTTCCACAACCGGGTGGTGTTCGGCCGGATCGTGCCGTTCCCGTCGTACGACGTGGCCTTCGCCGTCGACATCGGCGCAGGAGACGACCTGGCGCCGACCAAGGTGCGCGCGGTCGACACCAAGACCGTCGTGGAGGTCGCGCGCGAGCTGGAGGCCGGCGCCGAGCGGCTGCGGGCCAGGATGGACAGCGACTACGAGACGACCAGCGGCATCGCCAAGGCCGTCCCGTGGTTCGCGCTGCGGCCGGTGCTGGCCGCCGCCTCCCTGCTCAACGGCGGCATCGGCGTGCGCGCCTTCGGGCAGCCGGCCCACCCGCTCGGCTCGATGTTCGTCACCAACATCGGCTCCTTCGGCCTCGACGAGGGCTACGTCGCCCCCGTGCCGCTCGCCCGGGTGCCGCTGTACGTCTGCATCGGAGCTGTGAACGACGCGGCCCTGGTCGTCGACGGCCAGGTCGCGGTGCGCCCGCAGCTGGTGATGACCGCGACGGCCGACCACAGACTGGTCGACGGCGCCCACGCCGCGCAGCTCGCCCGCTTCGTGCGGACGGCGCTGGCCGACCCCGAGGTCCTGGACGCCGGCCTCAGCTGAGCCGGCGGTGGTCCGCCAGCGAGTGGACGGTCGCGCCGTCGGTCTCGGGCGCCTCGTACGTCGCCGGCAGCGGTGCCTGCACCACGGCCGGCGCGGCCGCCTCGATCGCGCGGAAGGCGTCCTGCTCGGCGGCCAGCAGCGCCCGCAGGGCGTCGAGGTGGCTGTTCACGCGCTGGCTCGCCGCGGGGCCGTACGCCGTCAGGTGCTCGACGGCCTCGTCGACCTGCCGCCGCCGCGACAGCCACAGGGCAAGTCGCCGCAGCTCCTCGCGCTGGGCTTCCTCCACCCGACGAGAGTGCCCCGGCCCGGCTGGTCGCGCAGCCGAACCCGCGTACTGGCAGGCGACCTCGGGACGGGCGGAACATCTCCGGACAGCTCGGGACGGGTCACCCGTACGGCTCTGCGCTCGCAGAGCCGTACGGCCGACAACTGCGGTACGACCTGAGGAGGACCCGTGGACGTTCGTCCGCACGAGGCGCAGCCGGCGCCGGTCATGGAGATCCTGCGCGACCACCTTCCGCTGACCCTGCTCGTCGACCTGGCGATGGGTGAGGACCTGCACTCCGACGAGGTCTTCACCCGTGAGGTCGCCGACCTGGCCTGGCTGGTTCCCCCGCCGCGCTGACAGCCCCGCGGGAACCGGACATGCTGACCGCATGGCGGACACCTGGCGTCCGGCGCAGGTCGACGAGTCGGCCTGGGCCGCGTACGCCGCCGTCGTCGAGCGGCTGCCGGACGCGGCCCTGCTCTACGACGGGCCCGCGCTGCTGCACGCGAACCCCGCCGGCCGTGCACGGCTCGAGACCGGCGGGGTGCTGCGCACCGGCGAGCCGGTGGCCCCCGTCGACCTGTTCGCCGCCGTCGTCCCGGGCGACCGGGACGTGCTCGTCGAGGCGATGGCCGCCGCCGGTGAGGGGCGCCCGACCGCTGCGATGCGGCTGACCTTCGACGGGCCGCTGTCCGGGCAGGTGGTCGCCTCCTGCTCGTTCCACCCGCTCGTCCTCGGCGGCCGTACCTACGTGCAGGTCCTGGCCCGCGACGTGACGGCGCGGGCCCGCGCCGAGCAGGCGGTCGCGGCCTCCGAGGCGCAGTTCCGGGCCGCCTTCGACCACAGCCCGGTGGGCGTCGCCGTCGTCGAGGCGCAGCGCTTCGTCGTGGTCAACCCGGCGATGTGCCGCGTGCTCGGGCGCGCCGCCGAGGACCTGGTCGGCCGAGGGGTCAACGACGTGACGCATCCGCAGGACCTCCACGTCACCGGGACGGTCGTCGACCAGCTGGACCACGGTGGCGTCGCCACGGTGCAGAAGCGCTACGTCCGACCGGACGGCACCGTGGTCTGGGGGGAGCTCACCGCGGTGCGCTTCTCCGACGGCGACCCGCCGCGCACGCTCGTCCACCTGCGCGACGTGACCCAGGAGCGCGAGGCGGCCGCCCGGCTGCGCGAGCTGGCGCTGCGGGACGCGCTGACCGGCCTCGGCAACCGCACGCTGCTCGAGGACCGGCTGTCGTTGGCCCTGGCCCACCGGCCGGGGGTGCGCAACCGGATGGCGGTGCTGTTCATCGACCTGGACGGGTTCAAGCGCATCAACGACAGCCATGGTCACGAAGTCGGCGACCTGTGCCTCGAAGAAGTCGCCCATCGCCTGCGGCGCTGCGTCCGGACCAGCGACTCGCTGTGCAGGCAGGGCGGCGACGAATTCACCATCATCAT
>JBKJQM010000113.1:0-4742 GCA_046594005.1 Mycobacteriales bacterium | reverse complement strand
ACGCAGGACCCTCACGGCCTCTACGACACGACGAACGAAGAGTGGGGACTTTTACTGGCCACCGCCGGGGACCGCTACCTGGCCACCAGTGGGGACTTTTTCATGGCCACGGACAGGCATCATGCGTTCCAAGCTTTCGAAGTGCATCGCGGTCACCGCGATGGTCGCCGGTTCCATCTCCCTCAGTGCAGGTGGCGCCTCAGCAGCGCACTGCGTCGAGGGTGACACCCCGGGCTTCTCCTACTTCGGCAACGACCACGTCGCCCAGGAATCCCCCCACGCCGATGAGGGCAAGGGACGCCACGCCGGCACCGCGGGTGCGTCGAACTGCCGCGAGACCACTGGCAGCCCGTCCGAGCGCGCACCCGGTAGGGCGTAACACCCAAGTCTCGGGAATGGCGTTCACCCGGGGGGAGCGCCATTCCTGAGGGGCCGGTCACGGAGCCGTACGCATCGCCGCGGCGATCAGCGCCGCACGCTCCGAGTCCACCCGCCATGTCTACGCCCAGGCCTGGAGCCAGTGGGAACGCTGGTGTGCCGACCGGGGAACCCCCGCTCTCCCCGGTGACCCGCTGGCCCCGTGCGCCTACCTGACCGAACGCGCCGAAGCCGGCTAGGCCACCGGGGCCCTCGACATGTCGTGAACCGCGATCCGGCATGTCCACCGCATGTCTGGCGTCGAGGACCCCGTCGCATCGGAGGCCGTCCGACAGGTACGCCGCGGCCTCGTGCGCACGCACGGGGCCGCACCAAGACGTCTGACCGGCCCTTGACCGTCCACGACAACCGCCAGGTCATCGGCGGCATCGACCGCACCACCCCGATCGGGACCCGCGACGCCGCGATCATCCTGCTCGGCTATGCCTCCGCGATGCGCCGCTCCGAGATCGTTGCGCTCGCCCTGACCGACGTCGAGCACAAGCCCGCCGGTCTCCTGCTCCACATCCGCAAGTCGAGGATGGACCAGGAGGGACACGGCGAACATTTAGCTGTCGCCCACGGCAGCACGCACTCACCGACCCTGTCGCCGCGCTCAACGCCTGGCGAGGTCTGTGGGGAGACTCCGGGCGCGTTGTGCACCCGGATCTGTGCCAGCACGATCAGCCTCGAACCACTGTCGGGGCACGTCGTGGCTCGGATGTTGCACGCCCGTGCCGTCGTCGTCGCCGGACGGGACGGCACCGGCATCACCGCGGACTCCCTGCGCGCCGGACATGCCACCGCCGCCGCGCTCGCTGGTGTGCCGCTCGACCGGATTGCCAGCTACACCGAGGCGTTGGCGTCCTCCGCCGTCTTCTGTTGGCTCCAAGCCGTTCGGTATCGCTCAGCCTCGTCGGACTCGATCCTAGGTGACCGCAGGGTCGGGAGCGGCGCGCACGTTGCTGGCGGAGGCGAGGCCGAGGATGAGCAGCGCGAAGCCGGAAAGGTAGATGAGGACGCCGTAGCCGATTTGGGCGACACTGACGCTGTCCCCCGGCCCAGCGGGCTGATAAAGGGTCCGGGTCTGGGTCAGCGTGCCTTCGCTTCCGGCGTCGAGGGGGAGCCAGGCCTCGACGGGTTCGCCCTCGTGGCTGAACTCGACGTAGGTGAACCACCGGCCGTCGGCAGGGACGGTGAGTTGTCCGACGAACGAGCAGGATCCGCCGGAGGTCGATCCGACTGGCGCTAGGCTGCCGGTGATCGTTTCGCCTGCGCGTCGTGCCACCAGCTGGCTCGGCTGCAGGTCCTCGCAGTGCCCGGTTGGGGTTGCAGTCATGGTGATCTGTCGCTCGGACACGGTGGCGGTGAGGGTGGCGGAGGTGACTGCTTCGCCCTGTCCTGGGTCGTGGGCTTCGGCGCGCTCCTGCTGCAGCAGGGGCAGCGACATCCCCAGTACCAGGACGGCTACGGCGACCGAGGTGCGTCGTGATGTCAGGAGGATCGCGGCGATGAGTGCTCCCGATACCGGGACTGCAGTGAGCGCAAGCGCACTCGCCGGTTGGCTGGCCAGATCGGTGAGCGAGGCGAGCCACGCGAGCCCGGACACCGCCGACGCGGCTGCCAGAGCTTTGTGCGCCCTGGAGCGCGGTGGCAGATCCCACGCCGCGAGCCCGAGCACGGCGATCGGCAGGTCCGGGGTGCTGCGGCCCATCATCTCCAGGCCGCCGATGATGGCCAGCCGCGCCACGACGTACCCGCACACCACGAGTGCGACAGGTGCTCGACCGCCCACGAGACGCTCGACCGCTATGGCCACGAACAGGAGCGCGGGCAGCAGGATCGGAAGGTAGAGGGTCTCGGTGAACTGCGGAACGTCGGCCTCGTACTCGAACACGACCGCCTCGGCGTTGGCCAGCAACAGCACCGAACCGGCCATCGCCAGTGCACGTGCCCGGGTCGGCAGGCCGGCCAGGATCCCGAGCGTCAGGGCGAGGGATGCGAACACGACCAGCATGTGCGGTGGGCTCCACAGCACAGCGTCGCGGCCGTATGCCGCATGCCAGCCTGCGTCGATCGGAGCAGCGACCAGCGCACCGAGCGCCCCCAGCCCCGCGGCCAGAACCGGCCGATAGGACAGCGACGCCTTCAACGACCGGGTCGAAGCCAGCGCCAGCAGCCCCCAGGCGGCGACACCTAGGCCGACGACGGCAACCGACCCGTACAGCAGCAGGTGCGGAGCCGCCAACGCCGAATCGCGGCCGACGTCGGTGTGCCAAGCCTCGTCCCAGTAGGTCGCGAATATGGCCAGCAGCCCGGCCGCCACCATGGGCCAGCCCAGGCCAACTGGGAGAGTGAGACTAGAACGCTTCACTGATGAGACTGACATGTATCAACTATGATGACGTCATGACTCAACGTCAAACGACTGTGACCGACCAGACGTTGATCGACGCCACCGCTGCAGTTGTCACTCGTTGGGGACTGTCCAACGTGACTCTCGACCGCGTCGCCGTCGAGGCGGGCATGTCACGCGCGACCATCTACCGGCGCGGGGTGAGCCGCGAGGACCTGATCGCCGCGCTGACACTGGAGGCGTCCGACACCTACAACCGTTCCATGCTGCCTGCACTCTCGGCATCGGGCACCGCCCGAGACCGACTCGAGCTCGCCCTGCGCGCGCTCTGCGCGGCCGCCGACGACCACCTGCACCTGCTCGCTGGCATGTTCTTGGCTCATGGTGAGGTCTTCCATCGACCAGGACCGGACGCCCTGGTCGTCGACGTGTTCGCCGAGCCGTTCGAGCGACTGCTACGCGACGGCGCCACTGACGGAACCTTGCGTACGCTCTCTCCGGCGATCACTGCCACGGTGCTGTTCAACCTCGTCGGCTGGGCCTACATCCACTTACGCGCCGCACACGTGTGGGACTCGGACACCGCAGCTCGCACGATCCTCGACATCGTCCTCAACGGCGTGGTGTCCGAGGGGGCCGCTCGATGATCGGCGAACGGACCATCGCCATGATCGATCTCGCCGGCTTCACCGCACTCACCGAGACCCATGGCGACGAACATGCCGCTGATGCCGCCGAGCTCTTCGCAGACCTGGCCCGCAGATCGCTGGGCGAAGGAGACGAACTGGTCAAGTGCATCGGTGACGCAGTTCTTCTCGCGTCGCACACCCCCATATTGGGCTTGGCCCTGGTGCGCCGCATCCTGGACGAGTGTCAGGCCGTTGACGGCTTCCTCGTCACCCGGACCGGCCTGCACCACGGGTCCGTGATCCGACGCGGCGACGACTACTTCGGAGCGAGCGTCAACCTCACCGCCCGCCTCGCCGCACACGCGGCCGGGGGACAGGTGCTAGCGACGGGGCAAGTGGCCGACGCAGCGAGCATCGAAGGCATCTCAGTGATCGCACTAGGAACCACCACCTTCAAAAACCTCGAAGTGCCCGTCGGGCTCTACGAACTTGGTCTCGCACCCGCACTGGTCGATAGCATCGACCCCGTCTGTCGTATGCGCGTCAATCACGCCGCCGCCGTCGGTCACCTACGCCGCGACGGCGCCGAGTTCTGGTTCTGCTCCCTCGAATGCGCCCGCAGGTTTCTTGCCGTAACCCAGCTGGGGGAATGACTGCTGCGTATCGATCGGCAGACGCAGCTGAGCGGACTGATGCGGCGCATCGTCGGCGACGAGCGGTCGGTATTGCCCCGTACGTCATTGTGGGCGGTGTGACGCTGGTTCCGCGAGGTGCGTCTCCGGGGGCCGTCACGGCTCGACACGGTCGGACCGAGCCGGCGGGGCTCGGCCTCGTCGGCGCTGAGATTCGACGCGTCATCGAAAAGTCATCAGAAACGCCAGGCAAATGTTCCTAGACGTTCCGATACAGTTGAAGGCGTCCGATGGGGAACATCCTCAACAACCCGAGGTTTTCCAAGGGAATCCGAAAGTTGCAGTAGTCCGGGACAGGCCCGCGATCAGGTCCAGAGATCACAGGTTCAAATCCTGCCCCCGCTACAATTGCGAATGGCCCTGACCTGCAGAGATGCAGCTCAGGGCCATTCGCAATTGCCCCGAAAATTTGGTGGGTCTGCTGCCCGTGCGCTGTGCCTGACGTCATCCAACGGTAAGCCGAATGGGCTCCGGGCCGACCGATTGTGGGACACCGTGGGGAGATGGTGAAGGCAAACTTCAGGGCACGGCGCGGTGTTGCGGTGGCGGCGGTCGGGCTCTTGCTCGTGTCGTGTGGGCCGACCAAGTTCGAGCCCGGCACCGCGGGGGTCTCGAACCTGGCGTTGAGCGGCCACCAAGGTGATCCCG
>JBKJQM010000041.1:0-4397 GCA_046594005.1 Mycobacteriales bacterium | reverse complement strand
TGGGGCAGCCGTCTGCGGGGACTCGTCGCGCGGTCCGGAGAGCACGCCCGATACCTTCTTCGTGACGTCCCTCAACCTGCGTCGCACACCTGGCACGTCACCAGCATCCCAGACCGGCCCACGGCCGGGACGGACCGACCTCCCGGAGCCACGCATGAACGCCCGTCGCCGCCTGTTCGCCACCGCCTCCGCGGCCGGCGCACTGCTGGCGTTGTCCGCCTGCGAGCAGCCCGCCCCGATCGTCACGGTCGTCAGCGGTGGCGAGAGCGTCTACGCCGAGGCCACCTCGTACTGCTTCGAGGGCCAGTCGGTCGCGAAGGGCGACTGCGCCACCCGCGGCTCGGGGACCACCGAGCTGACGGTCCGCGGCGGCCAGACGGTCGGCGTCGACGTCGACAAGGACCTGCTCGAGCGCGGCTGGTACATCGAGCTGTCCGACCCCGCCGCTGCCGCTCAGGGTGGCCAGGCCGCGCAGCCGCAGCGCTCCGAGCCGCAGACGGGTCACTACTTCACCTTCACCGCACCGAACCTCCCGGCAGGTACGACGCTGCTGCTCACCGTGCGGTCCCTCGGCGACGCCGGTCAGCCGAGCGGCGAGTGGAGCTTCAGCCTGAAGCCGCGCCGGTAGGCGCTCAGGCCTCCAGCTCGGTCGCGATGGCCCGCATGATCTGACCGATGCGGCGGGCGCTCTCGCGGTCCGGGTGCTTGCCCCGGCGCAGCGACGGCTGCACCTTGACCTCGAGCAGCTTGATCATGTCCTCGACCATCGACTGCAGCTCGTCGGCCGACCGGCGCGCGGAGGCCAGCGTCGGCGGTGCGTCCAGGATGCTGAGGCTGAGCGCCTGCTCGCCGCGCTTGCCGGCCGCGACACCGAACTCCACCCGCGAGCCGGCCTTGAGCTCCTCGACGCCGTCCGGCAGCGCCGACTTCGGCACGAAGACGTCGCCGCCGTCGTCGCGGGCCACGAAGCCGAAGCCCTTGTCCTTGTCGTAGAACTTGACCTTGCCGGTGGGCACGGTGACCTCGTCGTCTCGTCGGGCAGCTGGACGGACCAGGCTAGCCGGGCGCCTGCCTTCCTAGAGTGGGTGCGGGTGGTCGACCGGCCGGACCCCGGACGGAGGTGAGCGTGCGCGCACGACGTGCCTTCCGCGTGCTGGTGGCCGCCGCCGCGCTCGCCCTGGCGCCGGACCTGGTCGCCGCCGCCGCCGAGGACCCGACGCCGGTCCCGGTCCTTGCGCACGCGCCGGTGCGCGTCCCCGGCGTCACCCCGCCGTTGGAGCAGCCGTTCCTCGTCGCCGACGGCGTCGCGCGCCGCACCCTGGCCTTCGGTCGTGAGGGGCTGGCCCAGACGCTCGACGTCTACGGACCCGTCGGCGACCCGACGCCGCGCCCCACGGTCCTGCTGGTCCACGGCGGGGGCTGGCAGATCGGCGACAGCACCGAGTGGGCGACCCAGGCCGTCGAGCTCGTCCGCTCGCGGGGCTGGACCGCGGTCGCCCTGAACTACCGCCTGGCGCCGGAGGACCGCTGGCCGGCGCCATATGAGGACGCCGCGGCGGCACTGCGCCTGCTGCACGCGCGCTCCGCCGAGCTGGGCGTCGACCCGGCGCGCATCGGCGCGGTCGGCGACTCCGCCGGGGCGCAGCTGGCGGCGCTGCTCGGGGAGCCCGCGCCCGACCGCCCGGCGGTGCGCTCGGTCGTCACCTGGTCCGGCCTCAACGACCTGACCGGCCTGCTGCGGCAGCGGAGCTCCGGCGGCTGCGCGCACGCCGGCCCCTGCGCACGGAGCGGCCTGACCTCACGCGTCGTGGACGGGCTCATGGGCTGCACCCCCGCGGTCTGCCCGACCGACTACCGCGACGCGTCGCCGGCAGCGGTCGCCACGGGTGCCCACGCCGCGACGCTGGCCATCAGCAGCGAGGGCGAGCAGGTCGACCCGCGCCAGGCCTGGGCGATGGACGGCGTGCTCGGCCGCGCGCACGTCCCCAGCCGGGTGCACGTGCTCCCGGGGTCGCTGCACGCCCGCGGCTTCCAGGCGACGGCCTGGCCGCTGACCCTGCGCTTCCTGGCCGCGACGCTCACCCCGGAGACCGCGCCGGCCTACCCGCGGCCGGCGGCGTACACGACCCTCGACCTGCCTGCCCGCAGCGCTGCCCGCGTCGGCCGGCCGGTGAGCCTGTCCGGCGCCGTCCGCCCGCGCGCGCTCGGGACCAGCGTGGCGCTGGAGGTGCGGGCTGCCGACGGCACCTGGCGCACGGCCCGGACCGCTCCGCTGCAGCGCGGCGCCACCGGCACGACCTACGCGGCGACGTGGACGCCGGCCCGCCGGGGGACGTACGTGTGGCGGGCGACCTGGCACGGCGGCGGCGGGCAGCACAGCACCCTGCCGCGGGTGGTGGTCGTCCGATGACCGCCCGCCACGCGGCGCCCGAGGACCCGCGGCCCGGCGAGCGCCTGGTGCGCGCGGGGGCGATCGTCTTCGCGATCGGCGTGGTCGGCGTCCTGCTGGCCGTCGTGCCGTTCTTCTTCGGCCGTGAGGACGCACCGTCCTGGGTGGCCGTGCTGGCCTCGATCATGCCGGTGGGGCTGGGCATCTCGCTGCTCGGGCTGCTGCGCGGCGCCCGCGCCCGGCGGCGCAGCTCCTAGGCGTTCATCGACCCGGACCGGAACTCCCGGGCCGTCACCGTCGCGAACCCCGCGGCCCGCACGACGTCCAGCGCCGCCTCGTCGCACCGGGACAGCGCCGCCGGGTCGAGCTCGACGCGAGCGGTCCCGTCGCCCAGGTCGCGCACCCTCAGGTCGACGACCTCGTGCAGGTGCGCCCGCAGGGCCCGCTCGGCCCGGTCGACGCGCGCGAGCCCGGCCGGCGTGACCTGAAGGCCGTACGCGATCCGGCTGGCCAGGCACGCGAGCGCCGGCTTGTCGGCGGTCTGCAGCCCCCAGCGCCGGCTGGCCTCGCGCACCTGCGCCTTGGTCAGGCCGGCGTCGAGCAGCGGCGTCAGCGCGCCCCGCTCGGCGGCGGCCCGGATGCCGGGGCGGAACCCCGCCACCGCGTCGTCGGCGTTGGTCCCGGTCGCGACCCCGGCCAGCCCGTGCTCGTGCGCCAGCGGGCCCAGGGTGTCCAGGAGCGTCGCCTTGCAGTGGAAGCAGCGGTCCGTGCCGTTGGCGACGTAGCCCTCGCGCGCCAGCTCGTCGGTGGTGGGCGTGAGGTGGCGGACGCCGAGCGACGCCGCGAAGGCCTGCGCGGCAGGGAGCTCGTCGGCCGCCAGCGACGGGCTGACGGCGGTCGCGGCCACGACGCGGTCGGCGCCCAGCGCGCGTACGGCCGCCGCCAGCAGGAAGGCCGAGTCGGCCCCGCCGCTGAACGCCACCAGCAGCCCGTCGACCTCACGCAGCTGCGCGTCGAGCGCGGCGAGGCGCGCGGCGAGCAGGTGGCCGGCGAACCAGTCGGGGAACGACGTCAGGTCGGCCAGCCGGACGTCGGCGCCCTCGGGGGCCGAGTCGCCGGTGCCGACCCCGACGCACAGCGCGTCGGCGGCCCGCGCCGCGCGTACGTCACCCGGGTGGTCGCCGACGTAGACGGTGGCGCCGTGCCCGCGCAGCGCCGTCGCCTTGCCCTCCGCCCACAGCCACCCGTCGACGGCGTCGACCTGCAGACCGAGCCCGTCGAGCGCGGCGCGGGCCAGGGGCTCGGACTTCGCGGTGACGACGACGGCCCGGCCGCCGGAGGCGCGTACGGCAGCGACCGCCTCGGCCGCGCCGGGCAGCAGGGTGATCAGGGAGCCGACCTCCCACATGAGCTCGCGGTAGCGGGCGGCGACGGCCTCGACCCGGTCCGGCGCGACCCAGTGCGCCACCTCGTGCTCCAGCGGCGGGCCGATGCGGGAGGCCCACAGCTCGGCGTCGATGTCGACGCCCTCCTCGACGGCCAGCCGCTGCGCCACCGCCACCACGGCGCGGCGCGGGTCGATCAGCGTCAGGTCGAGGTCGAAGCCGACGGTGAGCTGCACCGTCGGAGCGTAGGTCGGGTCAGCCCTCGCCGGCCTGGAGCTGCTGGCCGGTGCCGGCGGCGTCCTTGGCCGCGCGGGACTGCTCGGACTCCATGTCGAGCGGCGCTGCGTCCCCCTCGGGGGCCCGGCCCCCTGCGGTGTGCGTGCTGCCGCCTCCGGTCCCGGTGCCCGCGCCCTCGGCCGTCGCGGCGGCCGAGCCCTCGTCCACGCCCTCGGTCGTCGTCAGCAGCTCGTCGTCCGGTGCGCTCATGGGGCAGGCGTTCCCGGGCAGCCGCGGCGGCAACCCGCGCCTACCCTTGTCCGGATGGACCCGTCGGCGCGCAGTCTCGCGGACTGGCTGCGCAGCTGGCCCGACGAGCGCCTCGCGCGGCTGCTGCAGGCCCGACC
>JBKJQM010000004.1:0-5092 GCA_046594005.1 Mycobacteriales bacterium | reverse complement strand
GCGTAGCCGATGTCGCCGCTGCTGGGTGCGGCGACCACGAGCAGCCGTGGGACCTCGTCCCCCGCCACCGCCGCGAGCAGCGCCGTGGCGCCGGGGGCGTAGGTGTCGGAGAAGGGGAACTCCCAGCCTGCGTCACCTGCGGTGGCCAGTCCCCACGTGTAGACGCTTTTGGCCACGGCGACGAAGACGATCTCGCTGCGCCCGGACGGCTCGTAGACCTGGCCGAACAGCGGAGTCACCACGCTGCTCGGGTGGTCGGCCGCCTGCCACTCCTGTTGCAGCGACGTCAGGTTGTCGCCGGCGATCAGCCCCGGGTCGCCGCGGTAGCTCCACGGGTGGTCGGGGTCGAGCCCCGCTGCAGGCAGGGCCGTGGCGGCTGCGGACGGCGCCGTAGACGGCAGGGCGCTCGCGACGGTGGGCACCTGGCGGTCCGGGCCCGAGCTGCCCTGCAGCGCGGGGACCACCGCCGCGACGGCGGCGACGGCCAGGGCGGAGGCCGCGACCGAGGCGGCGACGCGGTTGCGGCGCAGGGTGCGGGCGCGCTGCTCGATGCCGGACAGCGGGTCGGGGGAGGGCGCGAGGCCGCCCGCCCTGCTGTGCAGCAGGTCGCGCAGCTCGTCGTCGAGGGGCTTCATGCGAGGGCTCCGGAAGGAAGGGCCGTGCGGGGGTCGTCCTGCAGGCCGGCGGTGTCGCGCAGCTTGGCCAGCGCGCGGGAGGTCGTGGACTTCACGGTGCCGACGGAGACGCCCATGACCTGGGCGGTCTCGGCCTCGGAGAGGTCCTCGTAGTAGCGCAGGACGACCATCGCCCGCTGCCTCTTGGGCAGCGTCGACAGCGCGGTCCACAGCGCGTCGTGCAGGTCGAGGTCGGCGGCCTGGTCGCGGCCGGGCGGCCCCTCGGGCAGCATGTCGGTGGCGCGCTCGTCCACCTTGCGGCGCCGCCAGAAGGACGTCTGCGTGTTGACCATGACGCGACGGACGTAGCCGTCCACCGCTTCCCGGTCGCGGATGCGGTCCCAGGCCAGGTAGGTCTTTGCCAGGGCGGTCTGCAGCAGGTCCTCGGCATCCGCCCGGTTGCCGGTCAGCACGTACGCCGTCCGGAGCAGGGCGGGCGAGCGTGCGGCGACGTAGGAGCGGAAGTCCTCCCGCGCCAGTGCGTCCACGTCTTCCCCCTTGGTTGCGGTCTCTGCCCAGGAGGACGCCGGTCCCGCGGGCAGGGTTGCTTCCTAGACTGGACCCATGGACCGCTTCCTCGTCTCCGGTGGCGCGCGGCTCGCGGGCGAGGTGTCGGTGAGCGGTGCGAAGAACAGCGTCCTGAAGCTGATGGCCGCGTCCCTGCTGGCCGAGGGCACCACGGTCCTGACCAACGTCCCGGACATCCTCGACGTGACGATCATGGGTGAGGTGCTCCGTCGGCTCGGCTGCGACGTGGTCCGCGGCGACGCGACGGTCAGCATCACGGTGCCCGCGGTCCCCGGTCACGAGGCGGACTACGACCTCGTGCGCCGCATCCGCGCGTCCATCGCGGTCCTCGGGCCCCTGGTGGCCCGCTGCGGGCAGGCCAAGGTGGCGCTGCCGGGCGGGGACGCCATCGGCTCGCGCGGCCTGGACATGCACGTCGCCGGCCTGGTGAAGCTCGGCGCCACCATCGCGAGCGAGCACGGCTACCTCGTCGCGCGTGCCCCCCGGCTGACCGGCACCAGCGTCTGGCTGGACTTCCCGAGCGTCGGTGCCACCGAGAACCTCCTCATGGCAGCCGCTCTCGCCAACGGCACGACGATCATCGACAACGCCGCCCGCGAGCCCGAGATCGTCGACCTGTGCCAGATGCTGACCGCCATGGGTGCGCAGATCTCGGGCGTGGGCACCAGCACGCTCGAGGTCGAGGGCGTCGAGACCCTGCACCCGGTCGAGCACCGCACCGTGCCGGACCGCATCGTCGCCGGCACCTGGGCGGTCGCCGCGGTCATGACGCGCGGCGACGTGACGGTGCGCGGAGCGGTGCCGGAGCACCTGGACATGCCGCTCGACAAGCTCGTGCAGGCGGGTGCCCACGTGGAGCGCGTGCCCGACGGCTTCCGCGTCGCGATGGACCGCCGGCCGACCGCGGTGGACGTCGTGACGCTGCCCTACCCCGGGTTCGCCACCGACTTCCAGCCGCTGTTCCTCGGCCTCAACACCGTCGCCGAGGGCACCGCGATGATCACCGAGAACGTCTTCGAGTCCCGGTGGATGTTCGTCGACGAGCTGGTGCGGCTCGGGGCCGACGTCCGCACCGACGGCAAGCACGCCATCGTCCGCGGGCGTGAGCTGCTCTCGGGCGCGCCGGTGACCGCCCACGACATCCGCGCGGGAGCGGGTCTGGTGCTGGCCGGTCTGGTCGCCGACGGCGTGACCGAGGTGGGCGACGTCCACCACGTCGACCGCGGCTACGAGGGTTTCGTCGACAAGCTCGTGGCCCTCGGGGCCGACGTGCGCCGGGACACGGTCCCCGACGAGCCCTGGTTGCGCTAGCTGCTGACGAGGTCGCGGGCGCGCAGGGCGTCCGCGCGGAAGACCAGCAGCGACGTGCCGTCCTCGTCGTCGTCCTCGGACACCGTGCAGCGGATGCCGGCCTCGCGCAGGACCTCGCGCAGCATCTCCGCGTCGTCGGTCGTGCGCACCCGCGCGACGGGCACCAGCAGGCCGTAGTCGCCGCGAGCCTTGGCCTTCTCGAGACGGCGGACCGTGCGGTCGTCGCGGTGGTCGGTCGAGAAGACCCAGCGGCAGATCAGGATGATCACCGCGAGTGCCGCGGCGGCCACGATCGGGCCGGTCAGGTAGTGGTAGCTCGACACGATCAAGGCGGTGCTCCTCGGGGTCGATGGTCATTCTGCCGGAGGGCGCCGCGGCGCGCCTCTCGGGTCCGACCGGCGACCTGTGGGATCAACGAGGCAACCGGACGCACTGCTCCTGCGTCTCTCCGACATACGGCGTCGGCACCGGCCGGCGCCCACCGGGGGGAGAGCACGTGACGCACGCACCGGACCTGTCGATGGACGTGCTGCAGCCCGGCGCCCTGCTGCTGCTCAGCGGTCGCCTGGACGTGCACGCGGCGGCCGACGTGCGGCTCGCGCTGCACGACGCCGTCGAACAGGCTGCGGGTGACCTGGTCGTCGACGTGTCCGCGGTCGAGGCGCTGGACGCGACCGGTCTCGGAGTCCTGGTCGGAGCCCACCGGCACGCCGGCCGGGCCGGGCGCACGCTGGTGCTGCTGGACGTCCCGCCCGTGCTCGCGCGGCTGCTGCTGGTCACCCGCCTCGACAGGGTCCTCAGCGTGCGCCGCACCAGCGTCGTCGCCTGACCCAGGTCAAGGCCGCGCCCCCCGCGGTCGACAGTCCCGGGGTGACGACGAGCGGCTACTGGGCGCCGCCGGTCGCCGCCCTGCCCGCACCGCCGCCACCGCCGCCGCCGAGACGGCGCACGCCCGTGGTGCTGGCCCTGTGCGTGGTCCTCGGCCTGGTCGTCGGCCTGGGCGTGGTGCGGACGACGCGGGTCACGGCCGAGACCGCTGGCCTCGGGAGGGTCATCGCCGTCGGCACCGATGCGCCGGCCGAGGCCGGCTGGGGGCCGACGTACGTCGACGAGCGCGGCCGGCCGGCGCGCTGGGACCCCTGCGAGCCGATCCACTACGTGGTCTCGGCCAGGTGGGCGCCGGTGACCGGCCGCCGCGATCTCGCGGAGGCGCTGCGCCGCCTGAGCGCCGCGAGCGGCCTGCGCTTCGTGGACGGCGGCGACACCGACGAGCTGCTGACCCGGACCCGCTCGGGCTACTCGCCGGACAGGTACGGCGACCGCTGGGCCCCGCTGCTCGTCGGCTGGGTGCCGCCCGCGCAGACCGACCTCGGCCTGGGCGCCGGCGTGCAGGGCATCAGCCTCGCCCTGGCCGTCCCGAGCCGGGGTGGCCCGTCGATCGTCAGCGGCCTGGTGGCCCTGGACGCCGACCACCGGCTCGCCTCCGGCTTCGGTCCCGGCACGACCGAGGGCGAGGTGCTGCTGCACGAGCTGTCCCACGCGGTCGGCCTCGGCCACGTGCTCGACCCGACGCAGGTGATGTACCCCCAGACGACGAGCAGCGAGTCCGCCTTCGGCGCCGGCGACCGGGCCGGGCTGGCCGCGCTCGGCGCCCCTGCCGGCTGCCATCCCGCGCCGACCGCCCGGCCCCTGAGCCTCGCGCGGTAGCAGCGTGCCGGTGGCCCAGGTCACAGCCGTACGCTCGACGCATGACGGAGCAGGTGCAGTCCATCGGTTCTGAGGTTCCCGGCGGCAACGTGGAGCGCCCCACGCGCGACAAGCCCTGGGTCATGCGGACGTACGCCGGCCACTCCACGCCCAAGGACAGCAACGCGCTGTACCGGCGCAACCTCGAGAAGGGCCAGACCGGCCTGTCGGTCGCCTTCGACCTGCCGACGCAGACCGGCTACGACCCCGATGACGAGCTGGCCCGCGGCGAGGTCGGCAAGGTGGGCGTGCCGGTCACGCACATGGGCGACATGCGGGCGCTGTTCGACGGCATCCCGCTGTCGGAGATGAACACCTCGATGACCATCAACGCCACCGCCATGTGGCTGCTCGCGCTCTACCAGGCGGTCGCCGAGGAGCAGGGCGCCGACCCGACGCAGCTCGCCGGCACGACCCAGAACGACATCATCAAGGAGTACCTCTCGCGCGGGACCTACGTCTTCCCGCCCGGGCCGTCGCTGCGGCTGATCACGGACATGGTCGCCTACACGGTCACCGAGATCCCCAAGTGGAACCCGATCAACATCTGCAGCTACCACCTGCAGGAGGCCGGAGCGACTCCGGTGCAGGAGATCTCGTACGCCCTCTGCACCGCCATCGCCGTCCTCGACGCGGTGAAGGCGGCCGGTCAGGTGCCCGAGGAGCAATTCGGCCAGGTCTGCGCGCGCATCTCCTTCTTCGTCAACGCGGGCGTCCGCTTCGTGGAGGAGATGTGCAAGATGCGCGCCTTCACCCAGCTGTGGGACGAGCTGCTGCTCGAGCGCTACGGCGTGCAGGACGCCAAGCACCGGCGCTTCCGCTACGGCGTGCAG
>JBKJQM010000241.1:0-10007 GCA_046594005.1 Mycobacteriales bacterium | reverse complement strand
GACCTACCCGAGCACCGTCCTACCCCGCTGGAGCAGCACCGTGGCACGCGCAGGCACCCGTACCGACTTCCGCGTGACGTTCGTCGTCCTGTGCGCGGGGGTGACCGCCTTCTCGCTGCTGCAGTCGATGGTCAACCCGGTGCTGCCGACGATCGAGCGCGCGCTCGGCACCGACCAGCGCACCGTCACCTGGGTGCTGACCGCGTACCTGCTCAGCGCGTCGGTGTTCACGCCGATCATCGGCCGCATCGGCGACAAGGTCGGCAAGGAACGGATGCTCGTGGTCGCGCTCGGCGCCCTGTCCGTCGGGTCGCTGATCGCCGCACTGGCGCCGACGATCGGCGTCCTGATCTTCGCCCGCGTCGTGCAGGGCGTGGGCGGTGGCGTCCTGCCGCTGACGTTCGGCATCATCCGCGACGAGTTCCCGCGTGAGCGCGTGGCCGGCGCCATCGGCACGGCGGCGGCCCTGCTCGCCGTCGGCGGCGGCTTCGGTCTGGTCATCGCCGGCCCGCTGGTCGCGGCCCTCAGCTACCACTGGCTGTTCTGGCTCCCGATGGGCATCACGCTACTCGCGGCCATCGCCGCCGCGGTGTTCGTGCCGGAGTCGCCCGTACGCACCCCCGGCCGCATCGACCTGCTGGCGGCGGCCCTGCTGTCCGGGTGGCTGGTCTGCCTGCTGCTCGCGGTCAGCCAGGGCCGCGTGTGGGGCTGGAGCTCGGCCCTCACCGTCGGCCTGCTCGTCGGCGCGGTCGTGCTGTGCGCGCTCTGGGTCCGCACCGAGGTCCGCAGCGATGACCCGCTCATCGACATGCGGATGATGCGCATCCCCGCGGTCTGGACGACCAACGCCGTCTCGCTGCTGTTCGGCGTCGGCATGTACTCGCTGTTCGCGTTCCTGCCGCAGTTCCTGCAGACGCCCGAGAAGACCGGGTACGGCTTCGGCGTCACGGCCACGCAGTCCGGCCTGCTGCTCCTGCCCCAGTCCGCCATGACCTTCGTGGCCGGTCTGCTCTCCGGCCGACTCGCGGCGCGGCACGGGTCCAAGCGCGTGCTCGTCTTCGGCGCCGGGCTGTACTCCCTGTGCCTGTTCGGACTGACCTTCGTGCACGAGCACATCTGGCAGGTGCTGGTCACCTCCTCGCTGATGGGTCTGGCGTTCGGTCTCGCGTTCGCCGCGATGTCGAACCTCGTGGTCGAGTCGGTGTCGCCGGAGCAGACCGGCGTCGCCAGCGGCATGAACGCCAACATCCGCACCGTCGGCGGCGCTCTCGGCGGCGCCGTCCTCGCCAGCGTGGTCACGGCCGGCGCGCGGGCGGACGGCCTGCCCGTCGAGTCCGGCTACACCCACGGCTTCGGCGTACTGGCGGTGTCCGCGCTCGCCGCCACGGTGATGGCGCTGTTCGTGCCGGTGCGCCGCGGACCGGAGCCGGAGACGTTCCCCGGCGAGGTACGGCACCCGGAGCTGGCCGTCGTGGCCGGTGGCACGCTCGTCAGCGACACCGCCCGGTGAGCGTGCAGACCCGCCCCCTCCGGCGCGACGCCGCGGAGAACCGTGAGCGCGTCCTCACGGCGGCTGCCGAGGTCTTCTCCGAGCACGGACTGAGCGCCGGCGTCGAGGACGTGGCCCGGCGGGCCGGCGTAGGAGTGGGCACCGTCTACCGGCGCTTCGCGACGCGCGAAGCCCTGCTCGAGGCACTGCTCGCCGATCTCGTGGAGGCGTGGGTCACCGAGGCGGACCGGGCGCTCGAGCTCCCGGACGGCACCGGGCTCGCCGCCTTCCTGCGCGCCGTCGGTGAGGTCCAGGCGAGCCCGCGGGGCTGCGCCGTACGGCTGTGGAGCTCGGCTGCGGTCGACGCGCGCCGCGCGCACGTCCACGAGGCCATGGCTGCGCTGGTCGAGGACGCGCAGCGGCACGGGACCTGCCGCGCGGACGTACGGGTGGAGGACCTGCTCGCGGTCTTCGTGGCGCTGCGCGGGGTGCGCGAGACGCCGACCAGCACGGCCGCGCTGGACTGGCGCCGTCACCTCGAGCTCTGCCTGCAGGGACTGCGCCCCTAGCGTCTGCCGCTGGGCACCTGCGCGCCGTCAGGGGTTGCAGACGCTCAGCCGGTGAGTGCTCGCAGGGCCATCCCGGCCAGCTGACGCGCGGCCTCGCCGCGGCCGCGGGCGCTGTGCGGCGTCGAGTTGAGCAGCCCGAACACCGCGTGCACCCGGACCCGGGCCACCTCCGCTGGCAGCGACGGTTCCACGCGGCAGAGCACGTCGACCCACAGCTCGACGTACGTCCGCTGCAGCCGGCGTACGACCGCGCGGTCCGGCTCGGCGAGCGAGGCGAGGTCGCGGTCCTGCACCCGGATCACGTCCGGCTCTGCGAGCGCGAAGTCGGTGTGGAAATCGACCAGCGCCGCCAATGCCGACGCCGGGTCGGCGGAGGTGTCGACGACGGCCCGGCCGCCGTCCACGAGCTGCTCGCTGATGTCCACCAGCAGCCGCGCCAGCAGCGCGTCCTTGGACGGGAAGTGCTTGTAGACAGCCGGTCCGGAGATGCCGCAGGCCGTGCCGATGTCGGCGACCGACGTGCCCCGGAACCCGCGCGCCGCGAACAGTCGAGCGGCCTCTCGCAGCATGACGTCGCGGGTGCGTGGTGGAGAGGACAGCGCGTCCGCCACGGGAGCCTCCTGGACAGGGTGGTGAGCGGACCCTAACTTGGTTACACACTGCTAACCAAGGGGGACGCATGGACGAGGTGCGGCTCCGGTCGACGCTCGACCCGGCGAGCGAGGCGTTCGCCCGCAACGCCGAGGCCTCCCGAGCGCTGTCTGCCGACCTGCGGGCGCGCCTCGAGCAGGTACGGCTGGGCGGCTCGGCGAGCAGCCGCGAGCGGCACGTCAGCCGCGGCAAGCTGCTCCCACGCGATCGCGTGGACGCGCTGCTCGACCCCGGCAGCCCCTTCCTCGAGCTGTCGGCGCTGGCGGCCAACGGGATGTACGGCGACGACGCCCCCGGGGCCGGCGTCATCACCGGCATCGGGCGCGTCTCGGGCCGCGAGTGCGTGGTGGTCGTCAATGACGCGACAGTCAAGGGCGGCACCTACTACCCGATCACGGTGAAGAAGCACCTGCGGGCGCAGGAGGTGGCACTGCACAACCGGCTCCCCTGCGTCTACCTCGTCGACTCCGGCGGTGCGTTCCTGCCGGAGCAGGACGAGGTCTTCCCCGACCGCGAGCACTTCGGCCGCATCTTCTTCAACCAGGCCACGATGAGCGCCCAGGGCATCGCGCAGATCGCCGCGGTCCTCGGCAGCTGCACGGCGGGTGGCGCGTACGTCCCGGCGATGGCCGACGAGGCCGTCATCGTCAAGGACCAGGGCACGATCTTCCTCGGCGGACCGCCACTGGTGAAGGCCGCCACGGGCGAGGTCGTCACGGCCGAGGACCTCGGCGGCGGGCTGCTGCACAGCAAGACCTCCGGCGTGACCGACCACCTGGCCGACGACGACGCGCACGCGCTGCGCATCGTCCGGCGCATCGTGTCGACCCTCGGCCCGCGCACCCCGGCGCCGTGGGAACGCGCGCCCGTCGAGGAGCCCGCCGTCGATCCGGCCGAGCTGCCGGGCGTCGTGCCGGCCGACCCGCGCACGCCGTACGACGTCTGCGAGGTCATCGCGCGTCTCGTCGACGGCAGCCGCTTCGCGGAGTTCAAGCACGAGTACGGCACCACGCTCGTCACCGGCTTCGCGCACGTGCACGGCCACCCGGTCGGCATCGTCGCCAACAACGGCGTGCTGTTCGGCGAATCGGCGCTGAAGGGCGCGCACTTCATCGAGCTGTGCGACAAGCGGTCGATCCCCCTGCTGTTCCTGCAGAACATCACCGGCTTCATGGTCGGTCGGGAGTACGAAGCGGGCGGCATCGCCAAGCACGGCGCGAAGATGGTCACCGCCGTGGCGTGCGCCCGCGTCCCGAAGCTGACCGTCGTCATCGGCGGGTCCTTCGGCGCCGGCAACTACTCGATGTGCGGCCGGGCCTACTCGCCGCGCTTCCTGTGGATGTGGCCCAACGCGCGCATCTCCGTGATGGGCGGCGACCAGGCCGCGTCCGTCCTCGCGACCGTGGCCAAGGAGGGCACCGACGTGGAGGCGCTGCAGACCCAGGTGCGCGAGCAGTACGAGACGCAGGGCAACCCCTACTACTCCACGGCCCGCCTCTGGGACGACGGCGTGATCGATCCGCTCGACACCCGGACGGCCGTCGGTCTGGCGCTGTCCGCCTGTGCCAACGCACCGCTCGCCCCGGTGTCCTACGGCGTCTTCCGGATGTGAGTCAGATGCCGGGCATGTTCGACACCGTCCTCATCGCCAACCGCGGCGAGATCGCCGTGCGCGTTCTCCGCACCCTCCGCCGCATGGGCATCCGCTCCGTCGCGGTATACAGCGACGCCGACGCGGGCGCGCGCCACGTGCGCGATGCCGATGTCGCCGTGCGGCTCGGTCCGGCCAGCGCACGCGAGTCCTACCTGTCGGTTGAGCGACTGCTCGAGGCGGCGGCGCAGACGGGCGCGCAGGCCGTGCACCCCGGCTACGGGTTCCTGGCCGAGAACACCGCCTTCGCGCAGGCCTGCGCCGACGCGGGTCTCGTCTTCGTGGGTCCGCCCGTGCACGCCGTGGAGGTCATGGGCGACAAGATCCGCGCGAAGCAGACGGTCAGCGCCGCAGGCGTTCCCGTGGTCCCGGGCCGCACGGAGCCCAGCATGACCGACGCCGACCTGGTGGCGGCTGCGGACGAGGTCGGGTTCCCGGTGCTGGTCAAGCCGTCGGCCGGCGGTGGCGGCAAGGGCATGCGGCTGGTCCACGAGAAAGCCTTGCTGGCAGATGCTCTCGTGTCGGCGCGACGGGAGGCGGCGTCGAGCTTCGGTGACGACACGCTGTTCCTCGAGAGGTTCGTCCTGCGTCCGCGCCACATCGAGGTGCAGGTCCTCGCGGACGCGCACGGCACGACGGTGCATCTCGGGGAGCGCGAGTGCTCTCTGCAGCGGCGTCACCAGAAGGTCGTCGAGGAGGCGCCGTCCGCCCTGCTCACCGCGGAGCAGCGCGAGCGCTACGGCGCGATCGCCGTCGACGCCGCGGAGGCGGTCGGCTACACCGGAGCCGGCACGGTGGAGTTCATCGTCTCGGGCGACACCGCCGACGAGCCGTTCTTCATGGAGATGAACACCCGCCTGCAGGTCGAGCACCCGGTGACCGAGCTGGTGACGGGACTGGACCTGGTCGAGCAGCAGCTGCGGGTCGCCGCCGGCGAGCGGCTGTCGTTCGGCCAGGACGACGTCCGCCTGACCGGGCACGCGGTGGAGGTGCGGCTCTACGCCGAGGACCCGGCTCGCGGCTTCCTGCCCACCGGCGGCCGCGCGCTGCTCGTGCGCGAGCCGGTCGAGGAGGGCGTGCGCATCGACAGCTCGCTGCTGCAGGGCGTCGACGTCGGCACGACCTACGACCCGATGCTCTCCAAGGTCATCGCCTGGGGGCCGGACCGGACCACCGCGCTGGCCAAGCTGGACCGCGCGCTCGCCGCGAACGTCGTCCTGGGCGTCGGTACCAACACCGCCTTCCTGCGCGCGCTGCTCGCCCACGAGGACGTGCGGGCGGGCCGGCTCGACACCGGTCTGGTCGAGCGCGAGCTCGACGCACTGGTCGAGCGTCACGTCCCCCCGCACGTCCATGTCGCCTACGCCCTGGCTCGCCTGCTCGACCTGCCGACGGGCGACGAGCCGTGGCAGGCGGTGAGCGGCTGGCGCGCGAGCGGGGCGGCCGAGACCGCCTGGATGGTCGGGGGACACGACGGGGAGCCGCTGCGCATAGGCGTCTCCGGCCCCCCCAGCGCCGGCCGGGTGAGCGTCGGTGACGCAGACCCGATCGAGACCCATGCAGCCCGAACGACCGACGGGTTCCTGCTCACCGTCGACGGCCGCACGTCCACGGTCCTGACCGCTGTCGACGGCGCGACGACGTGGCTGCACGTCGAGGGGGCGACGTACGCCGTCACCGAGCTGCCACCCGTCCGCAAGGGCGCCGGCGAGGGGACCCATGACGGCGATGTCCGCAGCCCGATGCCGGGTGCGGTGCTCGCCGTCCGGGTGGCGGAGGGCGACGACGTCGAGGAGGGTCAGGTGCTGCTGGTCGTGGAGGCGATGAAGATGGAGCACGCGCTGACGGCGCCGTTCGCGGGCACCGTGACGGACCTGCAGGTGCGCACCGGGGACCAGGTCGTCGTCGACCAGCTGCTCGCCACGGTGACGAGGTGACGACCGCCCTGCCGGGGCTGCCGGCGCGCGTCGAGGTCTACGAGGTCGGCCCCCGCGACGGCCTGCAGAACGAGAAGGCCGTCGTCCCGGTGGAGGTGAAGGCGGAGTTCGTCCGCCAGCTGCTGGCCGCCGGCCTCACGACGGTGGAGCTCACCAGCTTCGTCCCGGCGAAGTGGGTGCCCCAGCTGGCCGACGCCGAGGAGCTGCTCACCCTGCTCGGCGACCTGCCGGGACGCCACCCGGTGCTCGTGCCGACCGACAAGGGACTCAACCGCGCGCTGGAGGCCGGCGTGCGGGAGATCGCCGTGTTCGCAGCGGCGACGGAGTCCTTCGCGACGCGCAACCTCAACCGGACGGTGGCCGAGTCGCTCGACATGTTCACCCCCGTGGTGGAACGCGCCGTGCGCGAGGGGCTCGCCGTGCGGGGCTACGTCTCGATGTGCTTCGGCGACCCCTGGGAGGGCGAGGTGCCGCTTCCGCAGGTCGCCGACGTCGCCGTGCGCCTGCAGGAGATGGGCTGCTCCGAGATCAGCCTCGGCGACACGATCGGCGTCGGCACGCCCGGTCGGGTGCGCGCCCTGCTCAACCTGCTCGTCGAGCGGGGCGTCGGTGTCGACGAGCTGGCGGTCCACTTCCACGACACCTACGGCCAGGCCCTGGCGAACACCCTTGTCGCGCTGCAGGCAGGCGTCACCACCGTCGACGCCAGCGCCGGCGGTCTCGGCGGCTGCCCCTACGCCGGCAGCGCCACCGGCAACCTGGCCACCGAGGACCTGGTGTTCCAGCTGAACGGGCTCGGCATCGAGACCGGGGTCGACCTCGACGCGCTCGTCCGGACCAGCACCTGGATGGCCGAGCAGCTCGGCAAGCCCAGTGCCTCCCGCACCGTCACCGCCCTCACCCCCAGCACGGAGACCTGACATGACGCTCGACACCCGCCTGTCCGACGAGCAGGCCTCGCTCAAGAACACGGTCGAGGAGTTCGCCCGGGAGGTCGTCGCCCCCGTCTCGTACGAGCACGACCGCACCAAGACGTTCCCGTACGAGGTCGTCGCCGGCATGGCCGAGATGGGGCTGTTCGGGCTGCCGTTCCCCGAGGAGGTGGGCGGCATGGGCGGCGACTACTTCGCGCTCTGCCTCGCCCTCGAGGAGCTGGGGAAGGTCGACCAGTCCGTCGCGATGACCCTCGAGGCGGGCGTCTCCCTCGGGGCGATGCCGGTGTTCCGCTTCGGCAGCGATGCGCAGAAGGAGCGCTTCCTGCCCGACCTCGTCGCGGGCCGGGCACTAGGGGCTTTCGGTCTCACCGAGCCCGGCGCCGGCAGCGACGCCGGCGGCACGCGCACGACCGCGGTCCTGGAAGGCGGCCAGTGGGTCGTGAACGGCACCAAGGCCTTCATCACCAACAGCGGCACCGACATCACCTCGCTGGTGACGGCCACCGCGGTGACCGGCACGACCGCAGCGGGCAAGAAGGAGATCTCCTCCATCCTGGTGCCCGTCCCGACGCCCGGCTTCACCGCCGAGCCGCCTTACGACAAGGTCGGCTGGCACGCCTCCGACACCCACCCGCTGACCTTCGACGACGTGCGCGTGCCGGAGGAGAACCTGCTCGGCGAGCGGGGCCGCGGCTACGCCAACTTCCTGTCGATCCTCGACGAGGGCCGCATCGCGATCGCCGCCGTCGCGACGGGCGTCGCGCAGGGCTGCGTCGACGAGAGCGTGAAGTACGCCAGGGAGCGCGAGGCCTTCGGTCGGCCCATCGGGCAGAACCAGGCCATCGCCTTCAAGATCGCCCGCATGGAGGCGCGGGCGCACACCGCGAGGGTCGCCTACTACGACGCGGCCGCGAAGATGCTGGCCGGTCTGCCGTTCAAGAAGGAGGCGTCCATCGCCAAGATGATCGCCGGCGAGGCAGCCATGGACAACGCCCGCGACGCGACGCAGGTGCACGGCGGCTACGGCTTCATGAACGAGTACCTCGTCTCGCGGCACTACCGCGACTCGAAGATCCTCGAGGTCGGCGAGGGCACCACGGAAGTGCAGCTCATGCTGATCGCCCGCGAGCTCGGCCTCTAGCGCAGGCCCACGGCGGTGCCGCGGGCCACCGGCCCGAACAGCAGCACCGCGAGGTCCGGCACGTCGTCCGGGGCCAGTCCCAGCACCGGCCCGGCGACCGCAGCGACGGCGGCGCGGTCGAGGTCGCGGCGGGCGAGCGCCCGCGCGGGGTCCTGCGCCACGGATGCACCCCCGAACGGCTGCGGGTCGCGGCCCTGGCACTCGGTCTGCACCCCGGGCTGCTGCTCCTGGTCGTCGCAGTAGCCGTCGGTCACCTCCATGTCGATCGGGAAGGGCCGGATGGGTGCGTTCGGCGGCAGCCCGCGGCAGGTAGGCCCGGACTTCTCGCCGTAGACCGGCTCGTCGCCCGGCCGATAGCCGCCCTGGTCGGAGATGAACTCGACGGTGATGTGCAGGCCCGGCTGGTTGCCGCCGAACGCCGGTACTCCCAGCTCGTCATGCTGCTGAGCAATGGCTTTCGTGAGGCACGGGTACTCGGGCGCGTACCGCTCGTAGAGCTGCAGGCTCGGCAGGCTGTCAGCGGCGAGGCGGATCAGCCGGTCGTCGTTGTCCTCGAGGAACCGCCCGAAGCGATCGCTGCTCGCCGCGGTGGTCTGCAGGAACGTCGACAGCTCCGGCTCGGTCTGCACGAGGTCCCGGGAGAGCGCCGAGCTGTTGTCGAGCAGGCCGACGACGTCCGGCGTCGCCTGGGTGAGGGTGTTGGCGAAGTCCGCGGTGCCGCGGAAGTCCTCGCTCAGAGTCGGCAGCTCCGGGTTGAAGCCCCGAAGGTAGCTGCCGGTCAGCTCGAGGTCCTGGCCCAGGCGCTCGCCCCGGCCGCGCAGCGCACCGGACAGCGCGTTCAGCGTCACGCTCAGGTCCTGCGGTCGCAGGGCCTGCAGCAGCGGCAGCAGGTCGTCCAGGGCCTCGGAGGTCTCCCGCGCGGTCTCGCTGCGGTCCTGCGCGACCACGTCGCCCTCGCGCAGCGGGCGCGCGGTGCTGTCGTCGTCGACCACCAGGCTGACGAACTTCTCCCCGAACAGCGTCTTCGGCAGCATCTGCACCCGCAGGTCGGACGGCAGCCGCGCGGCCTGCGCCGGGTCGAGGGCGAGCTCGATGCGCGCGCGGCGGCCGTTGCTGGTGACGCCGCGGACCTCGCCGACGATCACGCCGCGCGCCTTGACGTCGCCGCCCTTGCCCAGCTGGTTGCCGATGCGGTCCGCCTCCACGTAGACGGTCGTGACGTCCGTGAACGACTTCCGGTACAGCCCGACGGTGCCGCCGACGAGCGAGGCGATGACCGCGATGAACGCGACGCCGGCGAGCTGCTGGCGGACACGTCGACGACCGCGCAGCAGGGGCGGGCTCACGCGACCTCCCCTAGCTCCGGCACGGACAGGTCGGACGGTACGCGACGCAACCCGATCGCAACAGGGAGGTAGCGGCTACCCGCGCGGGCGGTCGACGAGGCGGGACAGCACGATGACGCTCTGCGTGTGGTCGACGTCCGTGACGTCCCGGATGCGCTCGATCGCCCGCTCGAGCTGCTTGATGTCGCTGGCCAGCATGTGCACCAGGGCGTCGGCGCTGCCCGAGACGGTGCAGGCGCCGACGACCTCCGGTACCTGCTCCAGGCTCGCCCGAAGCGCCTCCGGGGC
>JBKJQM010000230.1:0-4166 GCA_046594005.1 Mycobacteriales bacterium | reverse complement strand
CGGGGGCGGGTGGTCACCGACGAGCACCTGCGCGCGGCGAAGACGGTGTGGGCGGCGGGCGACTGCACCAGCCGGCTGCAGTTCACCCACGTCGGGGACGAGCAGGGACGGATGGCGGCGCGCAACGCGTTCGCCCGGCCGCTCCCCTGGGAGCGCGGCACGTGGGACGACAGCGTCATCCCGTGGGTGACCTTCACCGAACCGGAGATCGGGCACGTCGGCCTGACGGAGGCGCAGGCGGTGGCCGAGCACGGTGACAAGGTGCGGGTGGCGATCGCCTGGGACACCGCGAGCGACCGCGGGCGCACCGCGGGGGAGACGGACGGCTTCGTGAAGCTGGTGGCGGTACCGGGGCGTGTCGGGGGGATGGCGCTGGGCAGGCTGGTCGGCATGACCGCCGTCGGGCCGATGGCCGGCGAGCTCATCGCCGAGGGCGCCCTGTCCATGCGGGCCGGCACCCTGCTCGCGCGCCTCGCCCAGACCGTGCACGCCTATCCGACGTGGTCGCTGTCGACGCGCGTGGCCGCCGCCGCGTTCTTCGGCCGGGGCACCGAGCCGGATCGGCAGGGTCGGGCATGAGCGAGCCGTGGCGGGTCCTGGCGCTGCCGCCGCTGCCGCACGAGGTCCTGCAGGGGCTGTTCGGGGACGACCGCATCGAGCTGGTGACGCCGCAGGAGCGGACGCAGGAGGAGGTAGCGCGCCTGCTGCCCGACGTCGACGTCGTGATCGGCGACTGGTCCCCGTCGCTGCGCCTGCTGGAGCCGGGCCCGCGGGTCTGCTTCGTGCAGCAGCCCAGCGTCGGCACGGACGGCATCGCCCTCGAGACCTTCGAGTCCGCAGGCATTCCCGTGTCCAACTGCGCCGGCGCCAACACCACCAGCGTCGCCGAGTGGTGCCTGTCGGCGACGCTGTCGTTGATGCGGCGGACCGTCGAGGCCGACGCCTCCGTGCGCCGCGGGGAGTGGCCGCAGACCTCGCTGGGCGGGCGGGAGCTGGCGGGCAGCCGCATCGGCGTGGTCGGCATGGGCCCGATCGGCCGTCAGGTCGCCATGCTCTTCGGCGCCTTCGGCTGCCAGGTGCAGTACTGGTCGCGCACCCCCAAGGACGACGCACCGGCGACCTACGCCGGCCTCGACGACCTGCTCGCGACCAGCGACGTGGTGGTCCTCGTGATCGCCCTCGGCGCGCAGACGCGAGGGCTGATCGACGAGGCGCGACTGCTGCGCCTCAAGCCCGGGGCGCTGGTCGTCAACGCCGCGCGCGGCGAGGTCGTCGACGAGGTCGCCCTCGTGGACGCGCTCGCGTCGGGCCTGGTGGGTGCGGCCGCGCTCGACGTGTTCACCGTCGAGCCGCTGCCCGCGTCGTCACCGCTGCTCACCGCGCCGAACGTCCTGCTCAGCCCGCACGCCGCGGGATCGACGGTGCAGGCGGCGATGCGCATCGTGGGGCAGTCCACGGCCAACCTCAGGCGGGTCCTCGACGGCGAGCCGGCCGTCGACGTCGTCAACGGCGTGGACCCGCAGGTCCGTCGGCGCCACGGGTAGTCGATGACCCGCACGCCCCTCGTGGTCGCCCACCGTGGCTCGTCCGCGTCCTACGCCGAGCACACCCTCGGCGCGTACGAGACGGCCGTCAGCGAGGGCGCCGACTCGCTGGAGTGCGACGTCCGGCTGACCCGCGACGGGGTGCTGGTCTGCGTGCACGACCGCCGCATCGACCGGGTCAGCGACGGCCGCGGCGTGCTGTCGACCCTCGAGCTGGCCGAGCTCGCCGACCTCGACTTCGCCTCCTGGAAGGCTCGTCAGGGAGACCCGCTGCTCGAGGCGGCCTGGGCGGAGGCGGAGGTCGATCCCGAGCGGCGCAGCGTCCTCACCCTGGAGCGGCTGCTGCAATTGGCGCACGACAGCACGTCCACGTCGGGGCGGCCGGTTCAGCTGCACATCGAGACCAAGCACCCGACCCGCTACGGCGGCCTGGTGGAGCGCGCGCTCGTGGAGCTGCTCGAGCGGTACGGCATGGCGCGCCCGCTGAGCCGGTCGGTGTCTCAGGTGACGGTCATGTCGTACGCCCTGACGTCCCTGCGCCGGGTGCACGCCATGGCGCCGATCCTGCCCACCGTCTACCTCATGGACCGGGTGCCCGTGCGCTACCGCGACGGTCGGCTTCCGGTGCAGGTGAGCGCCGCCGGCGTCGCCCTCTCGGTCGTGCAGAAGCACCCGGGCTACGTGGAGCGCGTGCACGCCACCGGGAACCGCGTCGCCGTGTTCACCGTCGACGAGCCGGACGACATCGAGCTGATGATCGCCCTCGGCGTCGACATCGTCATCAGCAACAACCCCGGGCGGGTCAAGCGGCGGGTGGCCAGGTCCGGCCGCAGCTAGGCGAGTAGCTCCGCCAGGTGCTGACCCAGCAGATGTCCTGACAGCCAGGCAGTCTCGACCTTCGGGGTGCCCCAGCCGTCACCGCACAGTCCGATGCCCTCGGTCCCGAAGTGGAACGGCTGCTCCCGCGGTCCAGCCGGGCGGGCGAGGGACCAGCGCTGCACGTACGTCCAGTCCGGCGCCGTCCCGATGCCCAGCAGCCGGCGCGTGGCGGCGAGCAGGTCGGGCTCCGCACCGGCCGGGTCGACGAGCCGGCCGGCGGCGAACGGCGAGGTCGAGTGGGCGACCAGCACGGGGGCGCCGTCGCCGCGGCGGCGGCCGTCGTCGGCCACCCAGCCGAGGACGTCGCTGCCCTCGACGAAGCAGCCGTCGAAGCCCTCGTCCCACGTCCGCCGGTCCCAGCCCGCGGCCAGAGCCAGCACCGGCTCCCAGGTCCGGTCGCCCACGGCAGTCCGCTCGTCGGTCAGGGCGGGGTGCAGCAGTCGCTCCGCCTGCGGGTCGGGCATGGCGAGGACGACCGCGTCGTACGCCGTCCCGTCGATGCTCGACCCCGGACCGACCTGCTGGATGGAGGTGGACTGCTCGACGGCCGTCCCGTCGAGCAGGTCGACGACCAGCGACCGCAGACCGCCGGCCGCGCCGTACCGGAGCGGCCCGCTCTTGGTCGCGCCCAGACCGTCCGGGCCGGCGACGTGGAACGCGTCCGTCCAGGGCCTGGCCAGGCCGCGCCCCACCCAGTCCTCCACGACCGCGGAGAAGGAGGGCTCGCGCGCCGTGAAGTACGAGGCGCCCAGGTCGACGCGTCGTCCGCCGAGGGTGCGCGAGGCCATCCGTCCGCCGGGGACGCGGCCCTGGTCGACGACGCGCACGTCGACACCTGCTGCGACCAGCGCGCGGGCGCAGGCGGCTCCGGCGATGCCCGCCCCGACGACGGCGACGGTCACTGGCGGCGGGCCGGGTCGATGGTCACCCGGGGAGCATGGCGCAGGGCGGTGCCGCGCACGAGCCGAGTCGTACGCTCAGCCCCGACCGGGCCCCGGCCCGGTCTCCTGCCCACCTCGCCGAGGAGCCCGCGATCAGCACCCGTCGCCGTCCGCCCGCCCGCCCGACCGGAGCCCCCGCACCGGGGGCGGACCCGTCGTCGGTGCCGGTGGTCGGAGCACGTGAGCCGTGCCCGTGCGGCAGTGGCAAGCGCTACAAGGCCTGCCACGGAAGGGGATCCGGCGAGGATCGCCGCCTGGTCAACCGGCCCTTCGCGGGCCGGGTGGACGAGACCGACTGGGTGGCCCTGCGCGAGATCGTGCCGGCCGCCACTGCGCCGCTGCGGCTGAAGGACGGCACCGACCGCGCGATCACCCTGTCGACGGTGCTGCCGCTGGCGTGGCCGGCACTGGTGCGCGCCGACGGGCGGATCTTCCTCGGGCTGCAGGTGCAGTCCCGCTCCGGCGACGTGAGCCGCGACCTGGCGTACGCCCTGGAGCAGGCGCTCGAGGCCGCTCCCGGGTCGTCCGTGGTGCCGACCGGCCTGCCCGGGGCCGGCCCGCGCCTGCAGGACCTGCTGGCCGACGACCCGATCGAGATCACCCTGCACGAGGGGTTCGACTACTGGGTCGAGGGCGCCGCGGACCCGACCGGTGACGTGGCGGCGTCCATGGAGCGCGCGAACGCGTCGGTCGTCCCGACCGCGAAGCTGGCGTCCGTGCAGTCGGCGTACTGGTGCCGCATGAAGGAGCGCACGCACCTGCGCTGGGTGCTGCCCGAGGACGAGGACCCGCTGCTCGACGC
>JBKJQM010000092.1:0-3483 GCA_046594005.1 Mycobacteriales bacterium | reverse complement strand
GCGATCATCCACAAGCGCCGCGACCCGAACGTCCCCAACGAGGTGAAGGTCGGCGAGGTCGTCGGCCAGGTCGACGGCAAGATCTGCATCCTCGTCGACGACATGATCGACACCGGTGGCACCATCACCAAGGCCGCGGACCTGCTGTTCGACAACGGCGCCGAGGGCGTCGTCATCCTCGCGACCCACGGCGTGCTGTCCGGGCCGGCGATCGACCGGCTCAAGAACAGCCGCGCGACCGAGGTGGTCGTCACCAACTCGCTGCCGATCGAGGACGACCGCCGCTTCGACCGGCTCACGGTCCTGTCGATCGCGCCGCTCATCGCCCGCGCCATCCGCGAGGTCTTCGAGGACGGCTCGGTGACGAGCCTGTTCGACGGCGCCGCGTAGGCGCAGCCGCGGCAGGGTTAGTGTCCGGCGGGATCGCTCGGGTGCGGAGGAGGTCGTACATGCACGTCGTCGACGAGCCAGGCCGCGTGTGAAGGGCATCATCTTCAACCTCGCCGAGGACGTGGTGACGCGCGAGCACGGGGAGGCCGCGTGGGATGCCGTGCTCGACGGTGCGCAGGTCTCCGGCAGCTACACGTCGCTCGGCAACTACCCCGACGCCGACCTGACGGCCATCGTGAGCTCGGCTGCCCGACTGCTCGGGCAGGACGAGCAGGCGGTGCTGTGCCACGTCGCCCAGGGGGCCATCCCGCTGCTGGCGGAGCGCTATCCGCACTTCTTCACGCCGCACACCGACGCCCGCGCCTTCGTCCTGACGCTCAACGACATCATCCATCCAGAGGTGCGCAAGCTGTACCCGGGCGCCGACGTGCCCAACTTCACCTACGAGGGGCACGGCGAGCACGAGGTGACCCTGGCCTACCAGTCGCCGCGGCACCTCTGCTCGCTCGCGGAGGGCTTCATCTCCGGGACGGCGAGCCACTACGGCCAACGGGTCGTCATCACGCAGGACGCCTGCATGCGACGCGGCGACGTCCGGTGCCTCCTGCGGTGCGAGTTCAGCGATGCCAGCGGCGGCTGACGGCGCCGACCCGATCCCGGCACTGCGACGCCGGCTGTCGCGCGAGCGTGCTGCGCGTCTGGAGGCCGAGGCCATCGCCGAACGGGTCACGAGCGAGCTGTACGAGACCGTGCAGCAGCTGACCCGCTCGACCCGGGTCGCCGAGCTGCTGGGTGCGGTCGCCATCCAGGCCAACGGGGCGGACTCGGCGCGGGACGCGGTGGCGGGGGCACTGGCGAGCGTCTGCGCGTACACCGGCTGGCCCGTCGGTCACGCCTTCGTCCGCTCGGCGGGCGAGCCCGACCTCCTGGTCTCCATGGGCGTCTCGCACGCCGACGCCGGCTTCGAGGCCTTCCTGGACGAGTGCATGCGTGGGGTGTTCCGGCACGGCCAGGGCTTGCCCGGCCGTACCGCACGTGCTGCGGAGCCGGTGTGGATCCCCGACCTGGCGACCGATCCCGACTTCCCCCGGCGCGCGAGCGCCCGTGCCTGCGGCCTGGGCGCCGCCTTCGCCGCGCCGGTGCTGGTGCGCAGCGACGTCGTCGCGGTCCTCGAGTTCTTCGCGCCGGGGATCCAGCCGCCCGATGCCGGGCTGCTGCGGATGGCCGGCTTCGTCGGCACCCAGCTCGGCCGCGTCCTGGAGCGCGAGGCTGCTGAGGAGCGGTTGATCCAGCAGGCGATGTACGACGGCCTGACCGGGCTGCCCAACCGGCTGCTGCTCATGGACCGGCTGTCGGGGAGCCTGGCCCGGGCGCAGCGCTCGGGCGCCGTGCTCCACGTGCTGTACCTGGACATCGACGACTTCAAGTCGATCAACGACAGCCGCGGGCACAGCGAGGGTGACCGCGTGCTGACCGCTCTTGCCGAACGGCTGCTCGCGACGCTGCGGGCCGGCGACAGCGTCGGTCGCCCGTCCAACGACACGGTCGCCCGTCTCGGCGGAGACGAGTTCGCGATCCTGCTGGAGGACTGCCTCGCGCCGGAGGAGGTGGCCGGGCGCATCCACGAGCTGCTCCGCTCACCCCTGTCGGTCGGCGACCACGAGGTCTTCGTCAGCGTCAGCATCGGCAGCGTCGCCAGTCCCGGCGGCGTGTCCGGGACGACGGTCGACACCGTGGGGGGCGACACGGCGGAGGGCGTCCTGGCGGCCGCGAACGTCGCCATGCACGAGGCGAAGCGGGCCGGGAAGTCGCGGCACACGGTCTTCGAGCCCCGGATGCAGGACGCAGCGCGGCAACGCCACCTCCTGGGCGAGCAGCTGCGCAGGGCGGTGGATCGGCACGAGTTCTTCCTGGACTACCAGCCCGTCGTGAACCTGCGGACGCAGGCCGTCGTCGGGGCTGAAGCGCTCGTCCGGTGGCACCACCCGGAGCGAGGCGCCGTGCAGCCGGACAGCTTCATCCCCCGCGCCGAGGAGACCGGCGTCGTCGTCGCGATGGGGGCCTGGGTCCTGCGCGAGGCCTGCCGCCAGGCGGCGGCCTGGCGACGCGCCGGCGCGGCGGGCTTCACGGTCGCGGTCAACGTCTCGGGCCGGCAGCTCCGGGAGCCCGACTTCGTCGCGCTGGTGCGGGCGGCCTTGCACGAGGCAGCCCTGGAGCCGGCCGCCCTCTGCCTGGAGATGACCGAGAGCATCCTGATGGAGCGCGACGACGCCGCGATCGCGATGCTCACCGAGCTGCGCGACGACGGCGTCCACCTGGCCATCGACGACTTCGGCACCGGCTACTCGTCTCTCGGGGCCCTGCGCCGCCTGCCGGTGGACGTGCTGAAGATCGACCGGTCCTTCATCAGCAGCCTTCCCGAGGACGACGACGCGGGCACCATCGCGTGGGCCGTGGTGCGGCTCGGTCACACCCTCGGTCTGCCGGTGCTCGCGGAGGGCGTGGAGACCCAGGAGCAGCGGGCCGCCCTTCTCCGGTTCGGCTGCGACCAGGCGCAGGGCTACCTGTTCGGGCGGCCGATGCCCGCGGCCGGGCTGACCGCGATGCTGAGCGACCGGAGCTCGTGAGCCGGTCGGCCCCCACCCTCGGCACGGACGACGCGGGGCCTGGTCGCCGTCGTCAGCACGACACCCGCCAGGATCGCCCCGGCTCCCGCCAGCTGCACCGTGCTGGGGCTCTCGCCGAGCACGACCGCGGCGATGACGAGCGCGCCGACGGGTTGCGCCAGCAGCAGCACGCTGGTGGTCGCGGCCGGCAGCCGCGGCAGCGAGCTGGAGATCAGCATCCAGCCGCAGACCTGAGTCGTCAGCGCCATCACCGCGAGCCAGAACAGGGACTCCGGCCCGGGTACGGCCAGCTCGCCGAGCGCGAGGCCGAGCGCGGCGGCGGCGGCGGCCGCGGACAGCGACATCCACAGCAGCGGCCCGGCCAGCCGCCGCAGGTCGCCCGCGCCGGAGCGCAGGACCAGCAGGAAGCAGGCGTACGCCACCGACGTCCCGAGGCCCAGCAGCACGCCGAGGCGCGGGTCGCGGC
>JBKJQM010000052.1:0-23921 GCA_046594005.1 Mycobacteriales bacterium | reverse complement strand
GGACGAGCATCCCGGCGAGCCTGCTGCACCGCTGGGCCGCCGACAGCGCCATCACCCGCTTCGTCCTCAGCCTCGGCCGGAAGGTCCTCGAGACCAGCCACACCGAACGGACCCTCACAGCCCACGAACGACGCGCCAAGCACCTCGAGACCGGCGGACGGTGTCAGAGCGCCGGCTGCCACACCGGACCCCACACACCACTAACCGCCCTGATCCCGCACCACGCCAACCCCTGGGCCACGAGCCAGACCACGAGCCTCGCCGACACCGTCCTGCTCTGCCCCCAGCACCACCACGACCTCCACACCGGCCGCAAGACGCTACGACTACGAGACGGACGATGGCTCAACGCCCAAGGCTGGACTGACGGACCCGCAGCTTGACGAGGCTGTCGGCTGGTGTCGACGCCGGCTCAGTCCTTGCTGCCGCAGCTGCCACCGCGGGCCCCGGCGCAGACCGGGCAGAACGACTGACCTGCAGGGAAGCTCGCGCCGCAGGTCGGGCAGCCGGCGCGCAGGGGCTCGACGCGCTGCAGGAAGCCGCGCACGTCCAGGTGCTCGGACAGCGAGGTGCGGTGGGCGTCGCAGGCCACCCAGGTCTTCTCGCGGTCGGGCGCGTGCACCTTCGGGTTGTTCCACACCAGGACGTGCACCGCCTGCGCACGACAGGCCTTGGCCGAGCACTGCACCTGCTCCAGGTCGGGGGACGCCACGCGTCCATCATGCCTGGTCGCGCTGGTCACCCCGTACCGTGGCCTGCCGTGGATCTCGAGGAGCGGCGGATCGCGCTGCAGTGGTGGACGGCCGAGCTCAAGCAGCGGGCGTGGGGACGGGTGCAGCTGCGCAAGGCCGCCAAGGTGGGGCCGAAGGCGATCGTCCTCGGGCGGCCGACGATCGACGCGACCGACCTCGAGGTCGGCGAGGCGTTCAAGATCTGGTCGAGCCACCGCAAGACCCTGATCAGCGGCTGGGGGAAGATCCGGATCGGCGACCGGGTCTTCGTCAACTGCGGCACCGTGATCATCGCGGTGAAGGAGATCATCATCGGGAACGACGTCGCCTTCGCCAACGAGTGCTACGTGATGGACAGCAACAGCCACGGCGTCGAGGGCAAGCCCCACGTCGAGGCGCCCGTCCGGATCGGCGACGGCACCTGGCTGGGCAACCGCGCGATGGTGCTGCCGGGCGTGACGATCGGCAAGCGGGTGGTGGTGGCCGCCGGCGCCGTCGTCACCAAGGACGTCCCCGACGACGTGCTGGTCGCCGGCAACCCGGCTCGCGTCGTGCGCACGCTCGAGTACCCCGACCACTGCCGCCGGGCCTGGCACGACGGATGGGGCTGCCCCTGCCCGAAGCTGATCGCTGCCGAGGAGGCAGGCGACCGCGCGTGAGCGCCTCGGAGAACAACCGGCGCCGCTGGGACGAGCTGGCGCCGGCACACGCCGCCTCGCCGGGTTACGGGGTCGCGCACTTCGCCGCCGACCCTGCGCACCTGTCGGGCGTCGTCCGCTTCGACCTGCCGCGCCTGGGCGATGTCACCGGCCTGCGGGCGCTGCACCTGCAGTGCCACATCGGGACCGACACCGTGTCGCTGGCCCGGCTCGGCGCTCGCACCACCGGACTGGACTCCTCCGGGGGGTCGGTCGAGCAGGCCCGGCGCACGGCGTCGCTCGCCGGCGCCGACGTCGGCTTCGTCCAGGCCGACGCGTACGACGCCGTCGACGTGCTGGGGGCAAGCGCCTTCGACCTCGTCTACACCGGCGTCGGGGCGCTGTGCTGGCTGCCGGACATCGCCCGCTGGGGGCGCGTCGTCGCGGACCTGCTCGCGCCGGGCGGGCGGCTGTTCGTCCGCGAGGGCTCGCCGTTCCTGTGGTCGCTGGACGAGACGCACACCGACCGGCTGGTCGTGGACGCTCCGTACTTCGAGACCGCCGAGCCGTTCGTCGTCGACGAGCAGGGCACCTACGTCGAGACCGACGCGGAGTTCACGGTCAGCACCAGCGCGACCTGGAACCACGGCCTGGGCGAGATCGTCACCGCGGTGCTCGACGCCGGGCTCGTGCTGACCGGCCTCGTCGAGCACGACAGCGTGCCGTGGGAGGCGCTGCCCGGCCAGATGGTCCAGGACGCCCAGGGCGAGTGGCGGCTGCGTGACCGGCCGGAGCGGCTGGCCGCTTCGTACACGCTCCAAGCTGTCAAGCCCGCCTGAGCGCTAGGCGGTGCAGTCCAGGACCAGCTTGCCCTGGGACGCCCGGCTGCGGAGGTCCTCGTGCGCGCGGTGGGCCTCGGACAGCGGGTAGGTGCCGCCGACGATCGGCGTCAGCGTGCCGGCCTCGACCATGGCCAGCAGCTCGGCCATCTGCGGCTGCAGCAGCTCCGGCCGCGAGAAGCAGTGCGCCAGCCAGAACCCGATGACCGCGCGGCTGCGGGACATCAGCTCGCCGGAGTGCACCGGCTTGGGCGCGGTGCGCGAGGCCATGCCGAAGGTGGCGAGCCGGCCGAAGGGCGCGAGCGCCGCGAGCGAGGCGTCGAAGGTGGGACCGCCCACCATCTCGAGCACCACGTCGACCTTCTGCCCGCCGTTGGCCTGCTCGAGCGCGGCCTTCAGGTCGGCCTCGCCGGCGTCGACGGTCACGTCTGCGCCGAGCGAGGTGGCCAGGTCGCGCTTGTCCTGCGAGGAGGCCACGGCGATGACGTTGCCCGCGCCCCAGGCCTTCGCGAGCTGGACAGCCAGCGTGCCGACCCCGCCGCCGGCGGCGTGGACGACGACCGACTCACCGGATGCCAGGTGCGTCGAGGTGCGCAGCAGGTGCCAGGCCGTCAGCCCCTGCACCATCAGCGACAGCGCCTGGCCGTCGCTGACGCCGTCAGGCAGCGGGAACGTCGTCCCCGGGTGCACCAGGGCCTTCTCGGCGTAACCGCCGAACAGCGCGAACGCGGCGACGCGCGACCCGTCCGGCAGGCGGCCGACGACCTCGCTGCCCGGGACCAGCGGCAAGGTCGTCTTGGAGAGGTACGAGTCCTCCACCTGGTGCGTGTCGGCGAAGTTCACCCCAGCCGAGGTCACGTCCAGCAGCGAGAAGCCGTCCATCGGTGCGGGATCGGGCAGCTCGGTGAGCCGCAGGACCTCGGGTCCGCCGAACTCGGTGATCTGGACAGCACGCACGTGGGGCTCCTCGGGACGGGGAGCCGCACGCTACCGAGGTGGGGCTAGAGGCCGACGGCCGACCGGCGGCGACGAAGCTCGGCGGCGTGGCCGGCTCCGGCAGCGGCCACCGAGATCACGGCGACCGCGAGCACGACGCCGGGCAGGCCCTGCGGCGTGCCGGAGGGGCGGCGCACGGCGTCGACGGAGGACGCCGGGGCGGCCTGGGGCAGCGGGGTCAGCCCGGGCAGGCGGAACGACGGCGCGCCGGCGACGACGGGCGATCCCAGGGCGGGAGCCGCGGCGAGGCCGCTGCCGGCGACGACACCCGCGGGGACGCCGGTCAGGCCGCCCAGGGCGGCGGTGCCGCTGCCGCCGGCCGGAGCGGCCGCGTCGAGGCCGACGGCGTTCTTCCCGCCGCCGGCGGCGGCCGGGGCCGGAGCGCCGACCGTGCGGGGCGCGGAGCCCTGCCCCGTCACGGGCGCCTGCGGAGCGGGAGCGGCGGGCACCGGGGCGGCGGGAGCCGGAACGAGCGGAGCGGCGGCTTCGGTGACGGCGTCGACGACCGCCTGCACGGGCGCCGGCAGCGGGACCGGTGCGGGCGTCGGCGTGGGGCTCGGGGAGGAGGACGGGGCCAGCAGGGCAGCGACTGGGTCGGTGACCGGGTCGACCACGGAGGTCACCGGCGCGACCGCGACCTGGACCGGCGCGAGCACCGGGTCGGTGAGCGGGTTGGCCGGCAGCTCGAGGGCGACGGCAGGCCCGCCCGTCAGGCCGAGCGCGGCGGCGCCCAGCGCGACCACGGCGGTGCGACGGAAGGTTCCGGTGCGGGTCATGACGCCTCCAGGGGATCGCACGTCCCGTCGGGGGTCGGGTCGTGCCGGGTCCTTTCCCCGCACAACGAGCGGGGACACGGAGGGTGACTGCTCCGTACGGGCGAACCGCTACCCCCGGCGCAGATCGGCCGGACGGACCTGCGCCCGCTCGGGCGCCTTCGTGCTGCGCCACCACCGCCGGGCCGTGCGCACGACCCACCTGCAGCCGCCGCCGACGGCGGCCACCAGCACCAGCGACGCGAGCCATCCCAGCGGCCCGTACGCCCAGAGCCCGACGACGCCCGTCGCCAGCAGGAGCAGGGGCCCGGCGAGCGCCAGGACCGCGAAGACCGCCACCGGCTCAGGCTGGGGCACTCCGGGCCGGTCCGCACCCCGGAGCCCCGCCGTGCGGCGTGCCGAGCCGGGGGCGAGGATCGGCGGGTGACCGCCCCGAACCCCGACGCCATCGACGAGCGCCCACTGCAGGCGCCGCCCGTCGACGCCCTGCTGCTCGTGTCCTTCGGCGGTCCCGAGGCGCCCGAGGACGTCCTGCCGTTCATGCAGAACGTCACCCGGGGCCGCGGCATCCCGCCCGAGCGGCTCGAGGAGGTCAGCCGCCACTACCTCGACGTCTTCGGCGGGGTCAGCCCCATCAACGCGCAGGCCCGTGCCCTGAAGGCGGCCCTGGAGGCCGAGCTGGCGGCCTCCGGGCCGGACCTGCCGGTCTACTGGGGCAACCGCAACTGGCACTCCTACCTGGCGGAGACGCTGCGGGAGATGCGCGACGACGGCCGCCGGCACGCGCTGGCGGTCGTGACGAGCGCGTTCCCGTCCTACAGCGGCTGCCGGCAGTACCGCGAGGACTGGTGGCGCGCCCGCGCCGAAGTCGGCCCGGGGGCGCCGCTGGTCAGCAAGCTGCGGCACTACTGGGCCGAGGACGGCTTCCTGTCGCCGATGGCCCGCGGGGTTGCCGCGACCGACCCGGCGCCGGACGCGCGGCTGGTGTTCACGGCCCACTCCATCCCGGTGTCGATGGCCGACAGCAGCGGCCCGCCCGAGGTGCCGGGGGCGTACGTCGCGGCCCTGCGCGCAGCCGCGGCCGGCGTCGTGGAGCGGCTCGGCGGCGGCTGGGAGTGGGACCTGGTCTTCCAGTCGCGCAGCGGTCCGCCGCAGGTCCCGTGGCTGGAGCCCGACGTCGGCGACCACCTGCTCGCGCTGCACGAGCAGGGCGTGCGGGAGGCGGTCATGGTTCCGATCGGGTTCACCAGCGACCACGTCGAGGTGCTCTACGACCTGGATCTGCAGGCGCAGCAGGAGGTCTCGCACCTGGAGGGCTTCACGCTCAAGCGGTCTGCGACGGTCGGCACGGACCCGGAGTTCGTGGCGATGCTGCGTGCGCTCGTCGTCGAACGGCTGGCCGGCGAGGAGCTGCCGAGCCACGGGCCGCTGGCCACCCACGACCGGTGTCCCGTCGGCTGCTGTCCCGCGCCGGTGCGCCCGCGGCGCTAGGGCCCCCGCCGGTACGGTCCGCGCATGCAGCAGTGGTGGCGCGACGCGGTCGTCTACGAGGTCTACGTCCGGTCGTTCGCCGACAGCGACGGCGATGGCGTGGGTGACCTCGAGGGCATCCGCGCCCACCTCCCGCACCTCGCCCGGCTCGGCGCCGACGCGGTCTGGCTGACGCCGTTCTACCCGTCGCCGATGGCGGACCACGGCTACGACGTCGCTGACCCGTGCGACGTGGAGCCGCTGTTCGGCGACCTGGCGGCGTTCGACCGGCTGCTCGAGGAGGCGCACGGTCACGGGCTGCGCGTCATCGTTGACGTCGTCCCCAACCACACGTCCAGCGCCCACGCCTGGTTCGTGGAGGCCCTCGCGGACCCGGCGTCGCCGGCGCGGGCCCGCTACGTGTTCCGCGACGGCCGCGGTCCCGGTGGCTCCGAGCCGCCCAACAACTGGCAGAGCGTCTTCGGCGGCTCCGCCTGGTCGCGGGAGTCGGCCGACGGCCAGTGGTACCTGCACATGTTCGACAGCGGGCAGCCCGACCTCGACTGGCGCAACCGCGAGGTGCACGAGGAGTACCTGCGGGTGCTGAGCTTCTGGCTGGACCGCGGCGTCGACGGGTTCCGGATCGACGTGGCGCACGCCCTCTACAAGCACCCGGACCTCACCGACGCGCCGGACCCCGAGGTCGAGGGCGGCATCGCCGACGTGTCCAGCTCGCACATCTGGGACCGCGACGAGGTGCTCTCGGTCTACGAGGAGTGGCGCGCACTGGTCGACTCCTACGACGGCGACCGGATGCTGGTCGGGGAGGTGTTCCTGTTCGACGTCCCGCGGATCGCGCGCTACGTCAGCGGGACCCGCCTGCACCAGGCGTTCAACTTCACGGTGATGCGCACCCCGTGGGGCGTGCCCGAGCTGCGGGCGACCGTCGAGGCGGCGCTGGCGCACTTCTCGCCCGGGACCTGGGTGCTGTCCAACCACGACCTCGTGCGGCACGTGACCCGGTACGGCGGCGGCTCGCTCGGCCGCCGCCGCGGGCTGGCGGTCTCGGCGCTGCTGTTCGGGCTGCCGGGCTCGCCGTACCTCTACCAGGGCGAGGAGCTCGGCCTCGACGAGGCGGACGTCCCCGACGAGCTGCGCCAGGACCCGATGTTCCTGCGCACCGGTGGCCGGCGGGCCGGCCGCGACGGCTGTCGGACGCCGATGCCGTGGTCCGCCGACACCCCCGGGCTGGGCTTCACGACCGGTGACCCGTGGCTGCCGTTCGGGGAGGACGCGCGGGCGCTGGCCGTCGACGTCCAGGAGGACGACCCGGCCTCCACGCTGACCGCCTACCGACGGCTGCTGTCGGCCCGGCGGGCGCTGCTCGCCGAGGGGCTCCCGGACGACGTGCAGCTGCTCGAGACCGCCGACGACGTGCTCGCCTACCGCCGGGGGCCGCTCGTGGCGGTGCTGAACGGCGCGACCGAGCCGGTGCAGGTCGAGATCGGCTCTCCTGCAGTGCTTCTCGAGTCCACGGCCGACGGGGCCAGCGTCGAGGGCGGCGTGGTCACCGTCCCCGCGGCCGCGACCGTCTGGCTCCGCGGCTAGGGCTCCGTGTCCGCGGCGTCCGCGGCCTCGACCTCTTCACGCGGGACGCCGAGCAGGAACAGCACCGCGTCGAGGAACGGCACGGACAGTGCCGCGTCGGCGGCTTCGCGGACCACGGGCTTGGCGTTAAAGGCGATGCCGAGCCCGGCGGCGGCCAGCATGTCGAGGTCGTTCGCCCCGTCGCCGATCGCCACGGTCTGCGCCATGGACAGGCCCTGCAGCGCCGCGAACTCGCGCAGCGCCTCGGCCTTGCGAGCGCGGTCCACGACGCGACCGACCACGCGGCCGGTCAGCCGTCCGGCCACCACCTCGAGCTCGTTGGCCAGTGCGTGGTCCAGCCCGAGGTCCTCGACGAGATCTGCTGTCACCGCGGTGAACCCGCCGCTGACGATGCCCACGGCGTAGCCCAGCCGCTTGAGCGTCCGCACCAGGGTGCGCGCCCCCGGCGTCAGCCGCACCTGGGCGCGGACCGCGTCCACGGCCGACACCGGCAGGCCCTCGAGCAGGGCCACCCGAGCCCGCAGGGACGCCTCGAAGTCGAGCTCGCCGGCCATGGCCTGGGCGGTCACCTCGGCGACCTCGGCCTCGCAGCCCGCCTGCGCTGCCAGCATCTCGATGACCTCGCCCCGCACGAGCGTCGAGTCCACGTCCATGACGACCAGCCGGCGGGCGCGGCGCCACAGGGTGGCCGGCTCGACGGCGATGTCGACCGACTGCTGCACCGCCTCGGCCGCGAGCTCGGCGCGTAGGACGGCGGTGTCGCCGCCCGACACCAGGAGGTCGTACGCCGCCAGCGGGTAGCTCGACAGCCGCAGGACGCGCTCGATGTTCGCGCCGCAGGCCGCGAGCCGGCGCGCGACCCCGGCGAAGGCGGCCGGCTGCAGCGGCTGGCCGAGGACGGTCACGTGGTGGCGGACGCCCGGGGCGGGCGTCTCGTCGCCCTCCAGCGGCGTGAACTCCACCTCGACGTCGAGCTCCCTGGCCCGGGCGCTCAGCGCCGCGCGCACGTCCGTGCCGTCGCCCTCGCCGGCGATGACGACCCCGAGCAGCAGCCGGTCGTGGACGACGACCTGCTCGACGTCACCGACCTCGACGCCGTGCGCGGCCAGGACGTCGAACAGCGCGGCGGTGACGCCCGGGTGGTCGCGGCCGGTGACGGTCAGCAGCAGGCTCACGAGGTGATGCCGTACGAGTTGTAGCCCGCGACCCGGGCCCGCCGGACCAGGTGCCCGAGCTCGCGCAGCGCCCGCTCGCGGCCCGCTGCCTCCCGGGTGTCGACCGCGCCGCCGGGGTCGTCCTGGGCGAGCTGGAGGACGGCGGCGAGCTGGCGCGCCTGGACGAGCAGCGACCGGGCGCGCTGCGGGTAGCCGCCGGGCAGCTCGTCGTCGTCGAGACCGGCGCGGGCCTGCTTGCGCAGGTCCTGCAGGGCGACGGCGACGTCGGGCCGCCAGCGGGCGACGTCGAGGTCGCGCAGCACCGACACGCACTCGACGAGGCCGCGGCGCAGGTCGTGCTCCGCGTCGTGCAGGAAGGGCCCCGGGTCGGGACCCGGCACGACCACGTCGTAGGCCGTCCACGTCACCGTCGTGACCGTGCCGTCGAAGGCCGAGCCGTGCGACTGCAGGGTGGGGACCAGCCCGGTGCCCGTGCCGTCCGGGCGCAGCGCCAGGACGCCCTCGCTGGCCGTCAGCGCTGCCGTCGCGAAGGGGCCCGGGCCGGGCAGCCCCACCGCGTCGCCGGGCGCGGGGAGCACGAGGCGCAGCCGCGTCGCGCCGGACGCACGGATCCGGGTGATGGCGCGCTCCAGCGGCAGGTCGTCGACCGCCAGCGCCGTCACGGTGTGGGCGTCGTCGTGCGCGGTGACCCGCTGCGCGAGGTCCGGCAGCGAGGCGTCGCCGGCCAGCCAGGCGTTGCCCCAGGCGGCGAGCAGGGCGCTGCGGGGAGCGGTCCCCTCGACGGTCGGCACGAGGCACGACCCTAGCGAGCGTCGCTCCGTGTCGCTCCGCCGTGTGGCGCCCGGCCGGACCTAGCGTCGCGGGGTGCGCAGCCGGCAGTACGACCCGATCTCCGTGACCGCCCGACCCGCCCGCCGGGTCGTCGAGACGGTGCCCGCGGACCGCGGGCTCGTCGTCGAGGAGGTGTCGACGGGGTTCTGCGGGGCCGTCGTCGAGTGCGACAAGGAGCGCGTCTCCCTGGAGGACCGGCACGGCAAGGTCCGGGTCTTCCCGCTCGATCCGGCGGCGTTCCTGCTCGAGGGGGTCGCCGTCAGCCTCGCCCGGCCAGTCGTGGCGGCGCCGAAGGCCGCCACCCGCACCGCCTCCGGCTCGGTCGCCGTACCGGGGCTGACCGCGCAGGTCGCCAAGGCCAGCCGCATCTGGGTCGAGGGGACCCACGACGCCGAGCTGGTCGAGCGGGTGTGGGGGCACGACCTGCGCGTCGAGGGCGTCGTCGTGGAGCCGCTGGACGGCGTGGACGACCTGGCCGCGCTGGTCCGCACCTTCGGGCCCGGTCCCGGCCGCCGGCTCGGCGTGCTGGTCGACCACCTGGTGCCCGGCTCGAAGGAGAGCCGCATCGTGTCCGGCGTCTCGCACCCCCACGTCCTGGTGACCGGCCACCCGTACGTCGACGTCTGGCAGGCCGTGAAGCCCGCGGCGGTCGGCATCGCGGCCTGGCCGGTCGTGCCGAAGGGCACGCCGTGGAAGGAGGGCGTCTGCGCGGCGCTGGGCTGGGGCGAGCCCTGGCAGGGGTGGAAGCGGGTGCTCGCCGGCGTGGACTCGTACGCCGATCTCGAGGTGCCGATCCTGCGCTCGGTCGAGATGCTGATCGACTTCGTGACCACCGGCTGAGCGGCGTGTCCGGGTGCCCGGGCGTCGGGGCCCTCGCCTAGGGTCGAGGACCTGCCCGGCCGCTCCCCACGGTCCGCACGCCGCCCCTGACCGTTCGACGCCGAAGGCCACGTTGACTGCCCCCCTCCCGCTGTCCGGCCCGGCCTCCCGGCCGCTGCGCGCCTGGCAGGCCGAGGCGCTGCAGGCCTACCGCGACGCGGCTGCGACCGACTTCCTCGTGACCGCCACGCCGGGCGCAGGCAAGACCTCGTTCGCGCTCGCTCTCGCGGCCGAGCTGCTCGAGAAGCGCGAGGTGAACCGGGTCGTCGTGGTCGCCCCCACCGACCACCTGCGTACCCAGTGGGCCGAGGCCGCACTGGCCGCCGGCATCCTGCTGGACCCCACGCTGAAGAACGACGACCGGCTGCGGCCGGACGTCTCGGGCTACGTCACGACGTACGCCCAGGTCGCCATGCGCCCCGCGGTCCACCGCAGCCGCACCGAGCACAGCCGCCGCACGCTGGTCGTCCTCGACGAGATCCACCACGCCGGCGACGGCCTGTCCTGGGGCGAGGCGGTGGCCGAGGCGTTCGAGCCAGCCCGCCGGCGGGTCGCCCTCACCGGCACGCCCTTCCGCACCCGGGCCGACGAGCGCATCCCGTTCGTGCGCTACGAGCCTGACGGCGACGGCGCCCTCGCGAGCACCGCGGACTTCACGTACGGCTACCGGCAGGCGCTCGCCGACGGCGTCGTACGGCCGGTGGTGTTCGCGGCCTACACGGGGGTCTCGCGCTGGCGCAACAGCGCCGGGGAGGTCATCAGCGCGTCGCTGACCGGAGAGTCGACCGCGTCGGTCGAGGCCACCGCGTGGAAGACCGCGCTCGACCCCGGCGGCGAGTGGGTGCCGCACGTCATCGCGGCCATGGACGAGCGCCTCACCCACCTGCGAGAGGCCGGGATGCCCGATGCGGCGGGCCTGGTGCTCGCCAGCGACCAGGACGCCGCGCGGGAGTACGCCGCCATCGTCAAGCGCGTCACCGGGCACAAGCCGGCGCTGATCCTGTCCGACGACCCCAAGGCCTCCAAGAAGATCAGCGCGTTCGCCACCGGCACCGAGCGCTTCGCCGTCTGCGTACGGATGATCTCCGAGGGCGTCGACGTGCCCCGGGCGGCCTGCCTGGCGTGGATGACGTCGTACCGCACGCCGCTGTTCTTCGCGCAGGCCGTCGGCCGCGTGGTGCGCGCCCGGCGACCGGGGGAGTCCGCGACGGTCTTCCTGCCCGCCGTGCGCCCGCTGCTGGCGCTGGCGGCGGAGCTCGAGAGCGAGCGCAACCACGTCCTGCCTGCCCCCGCGCCGAGCGAGGAGCTGTACGACCCGATGCCCCCGGCCGACCGGAGCGACGAGCCGGAGGTCGACGGGTGGCAGGCCCTCGGCGCCGAGGCGGAGTTCGCGCACGTCCTGCACGGCGGGCGGGCCGTCGTCGCCGACCTCTCGCTCACCGGCGAGGACCACGAGTACCTCGGGCTGCCGGGGCTGCTGTCCGCCGAGCAGACCGCAGCGCTGCTGTTCCGCCGGGACGCCGACCACAAGAAGCGCGCCTCCAGCACCCGGGTCGACGAGGTCAGCACCGACGCGGAGCTCGCGCAGGCCGAGCAGGAGGCCCACTCCTGGCGGGCCGCGGGCGAACTGCGCCGCGAGATCAACAGCCTGGTGGGTCAGCTGGCAGCCCGTACGGGTGCGCCGCACGGCGTCGTCCACGCCCGCCTCCGCAAGGCCGTACCAGGGCCGCCGTCGGCCGCCGCGCCCGTCGACGTGCTGAGCGCCCGGCGGGACTGGTTGCTGGAGCAGACGTTCCGCGGCTAGGCACTTCGGGTGGTTCCGCACGAGAAGGGTCCGAAACGGCGCCCTCGTGGCGCACCATCGCGAGCGTGACTCCCGGCAGCGGCGGACGGCAGGGCGGCCAGCTGCTGCTCGCCGCCGGCCTGCTGACGCTGGTGAACGACTACCTCCCGGGCGCCGGGCACCTGGACCTGCTGGTCCTCAACACCCTGGCGCTGACGGCCATCGCCCTCGGCACGGCCGCGCTGTTCGTGCCGTGGGAGCGGCTGCCGCAGCGGGCGCCCCTCGGACTGCTCGCGCCCGCGCTCGGGATGCTCGTCGTGTCCGGGATCTACGGCGGCGTGAGCGCCTACAGCTACGCCGTCTACTACGTCGTCGTGTTCGTGTGGGTCGGCATCGCCCAGCCACCGGGCACCGCCATGCTGGTGTCGCCGCTCGCCGTCCTGGCCTACCTGACGCCCTTCCTCGTGGACGACACCCCGCCGGAGACGGCGATCTCGTCGGTCACGGTGGCGGTCCCCGTGTGCGTGCTGGTCGGGGAGACGCTCGCCCGGTCGGTCGCCGGGCTGCGTGAGAGCCGCGCGGACCTGCGCGCGCGGGTGGAGCTCGTCGAGCGGCTGGCGGCTGCCTCGGGCCGGCTGGGCCGTGACCTCGACGTCCCCTCGACCCGCGCCCGGCTGCTGACCTGCGCGCGGGAGCTCTTCGACGCCCGGGCCGCGGCACTGTCCAGCGACGACGTGCTGGTCGCCGTCGACGGCGTGACCGAGGACGTCGTGGGCCTGCCGGGCGACGGCGGCTGGCAGGGGGTCGGCGAGCTGGTCACTGTGCCGTGCGACGACGGCGCGCTGCACCTGGTCGTCCCGGACGCCTCCGCGGTGTCCAGCGAGGACCGTGACGTCCTGCTCCTGCTGGCCGCTCAGGGGACGGCGGCGCTCGCGAACGCCCGCACCCACGCAGCCGTCGTCGCGCAGCGCGAGCACGAGCAGGCCGTCGTCGACGTGCTGGCCGACGGCGTGCTGGTGCTCGACCGTGACGGCGTCGTGCAGTCCTGCAACGAGGTCGCCGCCGGGCTGCTCGGCCGGCCGTGCGCCGAGGTCGTCGGGACCCGGCCGCCGCTCGAGGTCGGGCCGCCCGGGACGCCGCTGCACCACGCCGTGGGTGCGCGCTGGATCGAGACCGCCACCACGGTGCTGGACGAGACCGGCGAGCTGGTCATCGCGCTGCGCGACGTGAGCCGCCAGCGGGCGCTGGACGAGGCCAAGGACCTGTTCCTGGCCACCACCAGCCACGAGCTGCGGACGCCGCTCACGGCCATCAAGGGCTACGTCCACGTGCTGCAGCGGCGGTGGGACGTGCTCGGCGACGACCGCCGCCGGCAGGCCCTCGAGACGGTCGCCGAGCGCACCGACGCGCTCGTCGCCCTGACCGACCACCTGCTGCTCGGGGCCCGGGCCGGGGCGTCCCGGCACTCGGGCCAGAGCCGGCCCTTCGAGCTCAACGGCGAGGTCGCTGCGACGGTGCGCGGCTACGACGGGCTGTCCGACCGGCACGCCCTGCTGCTCGAGCTGCCCGACGAGCTGCTGATCGCGCTCGGCGACCCCACGAGCCTGCACCACATCGTCGGCCAGCTCGTGGAGAACGCCGTGAAGTACAGCCCGGGCGGCGGAGCCGTCACCGTCTCGGCCCACCGGGACGGCGGCTTCGCCGTGGTGGACGTGGCCGACGAGGGTGTGGGGATCCCCGCCGGCGCCGAGGAGTCGCTGTTCATGCCGTTCTTCCAGGCCGGGGCGACCAACACCCGGGAGTACGGCGGCGTCGGGCTGGGGCTCTACATCGTCCGGCAGCTCGTCGAGGCGCAGGGCGGCTCGGTGCGGGCCCAGAACCGACCCGGCGGGGGAGCGCTGGTGCGCTTCACCGTCCCGCTGTCGGCGCAGCCTCCTCGGCCGCGGCCGGCGACCTGAGCGGCTCGCTCAGTGGGCGTCGTCCATGATCTTGCCGGTGACGCCGAGGACCACGCCCGCAAGCATCAGCAGGCCGCCGAGCACGACCTCCCAGACCTCGCGGTCGATGAAGGCGACGCCGAGCACGATGCTGGCCAGCATGATGAGCAGCACAGTGATCCAGGACGTCGTCTTGTGCTTGTGGGCCGCTGCGGCCTGAGACGTGTTGCCGAGGTCGGCCATGGCGTGAGGTCCTCCGCGTGTGCTGGGGCGTGCTGCTGTCGGGGCACTCTACCGGCGGAATGACCGCCGCCGACGGCGGTTGGGACTGCACATGAGCCGCCTGTTCGAACCCCTGTCCCTCCGGGGCGTCACCGCCCGCAACCGCATCTGGGTCGCCCCGATGTGCCAGTACTCGGCAGTCGAGGGCCTGCCCGACGACTGGCACCTGGTCCACCTGGGCGCGCGGGCCGTCGGTGGTGCCGGCGTGGTCCTCACCGAGGCCACCGCGGTCAGCCCCGAGGGCCGCATCAGCCCGCAGGACACCGGCATCTGGAACGACGAGCAGGCCGGCGCCTGGGCGCGGATCGTGGCCTTCGTCCAGGCGCAGGGAGCGCTGGCCGGCGTCCAGCTCGCGCACGCCGGCCGCAAGGCCAGCGCCCGGCGGCCGTGGGACGGCCGGGGCGCCGTGGCGATCGAGGACGGCGGCTGGCTGCCGGTCGGCCCCAGCGACCTGGCGTTCCCGGGGCTGGCCGACCCGGTGGCGCTGGACGCCGACGGCATCGCGAAGGTGCGCGCGGACTTCGTCGCGGCCGCCCGGCGCGCCGACGCGGCCGGCTTCGACGTCGTGGAGCTGCACGCCGCCCACGGCTACCTGCTGCACGAGTTCCTGTCGCCGCTGTCGAACCTGCGGACCGACGGCTACGGCGGCGACCTGGCCGGCCGCATGCGGCTGACCCTCGAGGTGGTCGAGGACGTCCGGGCCGTGTGGCCGGACGGCAAGCCCCTGCTGCTGCGCATCTCCGCCAGCGACTGGACCGAGGGCGGCTGGACGGTCGAGGAGTCGGTGGCCCTGGCCAAGGAGGCGGCCGCCCGCGGCGTCGACCTCGTCGACTGCTCCTCCGGCGGCAACGTGCTGGCCGAGATCCCGGTCGGGCCTGGCTACCAGGTGCCGTTCGCCGCGCAGGTCCGCCGCGACGCGGGCGTGCCCACCGGCGCGGTCGGCCTGATCACCGACCCGCACCAGGCCGAGCAGGTCGTGGCCGAGGGCTCTGCCGACGTCGTCCTGCTGGCGCGCGAGCTGCTGCGCGACCCGTACTGGCCGCTGCGCGCGGCGAGCGTCCTGGGCGTCGACGTGACCTGGCCTGCGCAGTACGACCGCGCCAAGCCGCGTGCCTGAGGACGTCGAGCAGCCGGGCGACCCCCGCGTCGCGGACTACGTCGGGCTGACCGACGGCGCCCGCCGGATGAAGCACGAGGCGGGCGCCGGGTTCTTCATCGCCGAGGGCGAGAAGGTCATCGCGCGCACAGCGGCGGCCGGCTACCCCGTGCGCTCGCTGCTGCTGTCACCGCAGCGGCTCGCGGACCTGTCCCCGGCGGTCGCGGCGCTCGAGTGCCCCGTCTACGTGGCGTCGTACGACGTGCTGCAGGCGGTGACCGGCTTCCACGTCCACCGCGGCGCGCTCGCGTCGTTCGGCCGGCTGCCGCTGAAGACCGCCGCCGAGGTCCTGGAGGGCGCCAGCCGCGTCGTGGTGATGGAGACGGTCACCAACCACACGAACCTCGGCGCGGTGTTCCGCAGTGCCGCGGCCCTCGGCATGGACGCGGTCCTGCTGAGCCCCAACTCCTGTGACCCGCTCTACCGTCGGACGGTGAGAGTGTCGATGGGCCAGGTGTTCTCGGTTCCGTACGCCTTCCTCGACCGCTGGCCCGAGGGCATCGACGACGTGCGTGCCGCCGGCTTCCGCGTCCTCGCGCTCACCCCCGATCGGGCTGCCACGGACCTCGCCGACGTCGTGGTGGCCGCCGAGGACAAGGTCGCGCTGCTGTTCGGCGCCGAAGGGCCCGGGCTGACCGAGGAGGTCATGCGGGCCAGCGACGAGCGGGTGCGCATCCCCATGGCAGCCGGCGTGGACTCGCTCAACGTGGGCGCCGCGGCCGCCGTCGCCTGCTGGGTCCTCGGTCGGCGGCCGGTCTGAGGGCAGGATGGGCGCCATGAACCCGCGCGCACTCGCCGTCCCGGTCCTCGCCCTGTCCCTGGCCGCGTGCGGAGGCGGTGACGACGCGAAGAAGGCGTACGTCGCGGACGCCTCCGCCATCTGCGTCAACGCCGACAGCGCCTTCTCGAAGCTGAAGACACCGGCCGCGCCGGCGGAGTTCGCGCCCTTCGTGCGGGACACGGTGGCCATCGCCGAGAAGGCGCAGGCAGACCTGAGCGCCCTCACGCCCCCGGCGGACGACAAGGCCGACCTGCAGTCGAAGGTGCTCGACCCGTTCGCGACGCTCGTCCAGGACGGGAAGGCCTTCCAGACCAAGGTGGAGGCGGCCGGCGCCGACCAGGCCAAGTTGCTGCCGCTGCTGAGCCAGCGCCCGACGGCAGCCGGGATCGACCTGGACTACCTGAAGTCGTACGGCCTCCGCACCTGTGCCGATGCGATCGACAAGGCCGGCTGAGCCGTCAGCGGCAGTCGACGGACGCCACCGCCTCGGCGGTGCCGCCGGAGAAGGAGACGACGCGGTCGTCCGCCACGTCGAAGCGCACCAGGTAGCGGGCGTCGCCCGGGGTGAAGAGCAGGCCGCTCTCCTCCGGTGTGAGCCGGTCGCCGTAGACGGCCCGCACCTGCGAGGTCCGGGCTCCGACGGCGATACCGGACAGCGTGCGCACCGTCGCGTCGGCCCCGACGTCGACGCGCGCCACGCGGCCACGCCGGAGCTGGAAGCGGACGCCGGGCGGCGAGGACGGCACGGCGTAGGCGCAGCCGCCGTCGTCCACCTGCTCGAGCGGCTCGCCGGCAGCCGCGGCAGCCTGGCGGAGCGACATGCCGATGTGGACGGGGCCGAGCCCGTCGAGGCTGAGGCGGTCCGCCGGGTCGAGGACGTCCGCCGGCGGGCCCACCCGGGGTCGCGAGGAGGTGGCCACCGGGCCGATGAACGGTCCGGAACCGCCTGCCGCTGAGGGGTTCCCGTCCCGTACGGCGTCGACCAGGACGCCGATCCCGACGCCCGCGCCCACGCCGAGGACGAGCAGGACCGCGCCCGAGGCGACCGCTCCAGCGGCCGTGGCGGGCCTCAGCACCGGCCGGGTCAGTCCGTGCCGGCCGCGGCGTGCTGCTCGGCGACGGCGATCGGCGCACGCAGCAGCGCATCGGGGATGCCGAATCCCTGGACGAGGCCGAGCGCAGCGGGGCGCAGCTGTCCGCACAGGACGTTGACCTCGGTCTGGACGGCCTTGCTGGTGCCCGCGTCGAAGAAGCCGTGCTCCAGCCACCAGGCGCGGTCCTCGGCGATCAGGTGCAGGGCGTAGAGGTCCCGCAGGTGCGTCAGCACCTCGAAGGACTCGGTGCCCTCGGCGGCGGCGACCTTCGCCGAGAACAGCTCGTGCGCGACGCGGTCGACGTGGGCGGTGGCCGTCGCGAGCGCGTGGTCCTGGACGTGCGACAGCGCGCGCAGCGGGTCCATGTGCTCGCCTTGCACGAGCCGCCGCAGCCGCCGGGCCAGCGAGTCGAGCAGCCGGTCCTCGCGGAAGCGCAGGGCCTCGCGCTGCCAGGCATCCGAGCGCAGGTCGGTCGACTCGCGCGTCAGGCGGCCCAGGGGCGAGTCCCCGATCAGGCGGGACACCGATCGCGTCGTGAGGTGCCGGACCATGCCGACGGCGTCGAGGTCCTCGAACTGCGAGGCGTACTCCGACAGCATCGTCTTCGCCACCAGCTGCAGCAGGACGGTGTTGTCGCCCTCGAAGGTCACGAAGACGTCGGAGTCCGAACGCAGTGCGGCGAAGCGGTTCTCGCTGAGGTAGCCCTTGCCGCCGCAGCACTCGCGGCTGTCCTGCACGGCGCGCAGCATGTGCCAGGTCGCCACGGCCTTCAGCCCGGCGGCCAGCGCCTCGACCTCGCGCTGCTGGTCACCGCCGGGGTTGTCGAGCACCTCGACGTAGGAGGCCGTCAGGTGGTCGTGCGCGGCCTGCAGTGCGTACGACGTGGCGATGGCCGGCAGCAGCCGGCGCTGGTGGGTGAGGTAGTCCATCAGCGGGGTGTCCATGTCGAGCCCGGTGCCGAACTGCCGGCGCCGCTCGCCCCACCGCACCGCGATCGTCAGGGCGTTGCGCCCGACGGCCAGCCCGGCGCCGGCGATGCTGATGCGGCCCTGCACGAGGGCGCCGATCATCGTGAAGAAGCGCGCTCCCGGCGACGAGATCGACGACTCGTACTCGCCGGCGTCGGTCACGGTGCCGTAGCGGTCCAGCAGCGCCTCGCGCGGGATGCGCACCGCGTTGAAGCGCAGTCGCCCGTTGTCGATCCCCTGCAGGCCCATCTTGTCGCCGCAGTCCTCGATCTCGACGCCCGGCAGGACGTTGCCGTCGGCATCGCGGATCGGCACCACGAAGGCGTGCACTCCGCGCGCCTCTCCGCCGACGTCGAGCTGCGCGAACACGGCGGCGACCCGGGCGTGGCGGGCGGCGTTGCCGATCCAGTCCTTGCGCGCGGTCTCGTCCGGGGTGTGCAGCACGAACTCCTGCGCGTCCACGTCGTAGCGCGCCTGGGTGCGGATGCTGCGCACGTCGCTGCCGTGACCGCTCTCGCTCATGGCGAAGCAGCCGGCCAGGTCCAGCGCCGCGAGGTCGCGGATGTACTTCTCGTGGTGCCGCTCGGTGCCGAGACGGTGGACGGCCCCGCCGAACAGGCCGTACTGCACGCCGACCTTGACCAGCAACGACAGGTCGCTGTGGCCGATCGTCTGGAAGGCGGCGATGCTGCCGCCGGGGTCGCCCTCGCCGCCGTACTCGACCGGGAAGGACCGGGCGCCGGCGCCGCTCTTGCCGAGCTCGCGGCACCACTGCAGGACCTGGTCGCGGTAGGCGTCGCGGTCGAGGCTGTCGGCGAGCTCGAGCGGGAGCGCGGACAGCCGTTCGCGGGTCATCGCACGGACCGCGGCGTGCTCCCCGTCGAGCAGGGCCTGCAGCTGCGCCACTGCCGTCGCGGTCAGGGGCTCGAGCGGGTTCGGGACCGTCGTCTGCGCCATGGCGCGGACGCTATCGGACGCTCAGGAGATCGCCAGCGGCAGCAGCAGACCGAGCACCGGCAGGGCGAGGACCAGGCCGGTCGTGGCCGTCACGAGCACCAGCGAAAGCCGACCCAGCGGAGGCGGTGGAGTCACCAGGCGCGCTGCCCGCAGCACGATCCCGTCGCCCCCGACGCCATCACCGACCCTCCCTCCCACGCCATCACGGACCCTCCCTCCCACCCCGAGGCCACCGGCGGGCACCCGACCTGCTCCTACCTTGTAGAGCGCTCTCGCCAGGACGGCCGGCGGGTGGCGGCGGGTGGCTCCGTCATCAGCCAGCATCTCGATCAGCAGCGCGACGGAGGTCGAGGCGGTGCGCACGGCCCGCAGCCGCGGGAAGGTGGCGCCCAGCGCCAGGAACGGCAGGACGACCAGGTCGTGCCGCTGCTGCAGGTGGGCGTCCTCGTGTGCGAGCACGGCGCGCACCTCGTCCTCGCGGAGCAGGTCGAGGACGCCGCGGGACACGACGACGCGCGGCCGCAGGCCGGGCAGGCAGTACGCCAGCGGGAGGTCGTGGTCGATGACGCGGGCCCGGGCCAGCAGCGGGTTGCGGGTGGCGACGAGGTCGACGAGCACCCGGTGGGAACGCCGGGCGCGCAGCGTCCGCCCCGCGGATGCGACCAGGACGGACAACAGCCGTGCGACCAGCAGCACCGAGATCAACGCGGCGACGGCGGCCCACCAGGGGAGCCGCGCGTCACCTCGGATCAGGGACCGCACGGCGGCCGCGTGGGTGTCGCCGGACGGGGCCAGCGCCACGGTCACGGCGGTCTCGACGGCGAGCAGTCCGCCCGTCAGGCCGAGTGCCTGCCACAGGAGCAGCCCGGACACCGGTGCGCGGCGCGGCCAGCCGGCGGCGGCGAGGCGGTCCGGGACCAGGGCGACGAGCAGCAGCAGGACCGTCGCGATCACCACCGCCGCCGAGAGCACCCGCCCTGCCTAGTCCAGGATCACGAGGACGGCCCCTCGAGCGCCCGGCGCAGCGCCTCGGCCTCCGCCGGGCTGACCGAGCGCGCGAAGTGCTGCAGCGCCGCGACCCGGTCGTCGGCCTGGCCGAGCGCCTGCTGCATGAGCACCGCGATGTGGTCCTCGCGGGAGGCGACGGCGGTGTAGAGGTGCGCCCGGCCGTGCTTGTCCTTGCGCAGCAGGCCCTTCTTCTCCAACCGGGTCAGGACGGTGAGCCACGTCGTGTAGGCCAGGTCGCGACCGGCGAGCCGCTCGGCGACGGTCCGCGCTGTCGCCGGCCCGGTCTCCCAGACGACCTCCATCGCCGCGCGCTCGAGGTCTCCCAGCCGTGTCACGCGGCTCATACTACGACCGGTAGAACTTCTACGGCCCGTAGTAGATGATGGCCGGGCAGCCCGACCCCTGAGGAGCTCGACGTGCCCGACGTCCTCGGCACCGCCCGTCCGCCCGGCGCCCAGACCTGGCGCTGGGACTGGCAGGTCGCCGCTCGCTGCCGCGGGCGCGACGACCTGTTCTTCCACCCGCACGGCGAGCGCGAGCCCATGCGCAGCGAACGGGAGGCTGCCGCCAAGGAGGTCTGCCACACCTGCCCGGTGCGGCGCGAGTGCCTCGACCACGCCCTCGAGTCGGCCGAGCCGTACGGCGTCTGGGGCGGGCTGTCGGAGAACGAGCGGGAGGCGCTGCTCTACGGCCCCCGGCCGGTCCGCAAGCGCTGACCCGACCTGCCCCTGAGACCTCACGGCTCCTTCACGCCGGATCGGGCAGGCTGTCCTTCGACGAAGGAGGCCGCGATGCCGAGGCGCAGCACGTCCCAGCCGGTGGAGGACGCCGGCGTCCTGCTCGAGCGGGCACTGTTCGAGGTGAAGAAGGTCGTCGTCGGCCAGGACCACATGGTCGAGCGGATGATGGTCGCGCTGCTGGCGCGTGGTCACTGCCTGCTGGAGGGCGTGCCCGGAGTGGCGAAGTCGCTGGCGGTGGAGACCCTCGCGACGGTGGTCGGCGGGTCGTCGGTGCGGTTGCAGTTCACCCCCGACCTGGTCCCGTCCGACATCGTCGGGACGCGGATCTACCGGCCGTCGCAGGAGGCGTTCGACGTCGAGCTCGGCCCGGTGTTCGCGAACCTGGTGCTCGCCGACGAGATCAACCGCGCGCCGGCGAAGGTCCAGTCGGCGCTGCTCGAGGTGATGGCCGAGAAGCAGGTGTCGATCGGCGGGACCACCTACAAGCTGCCGACCCCGTTCCTGGTGCTGGCGACGCAGAACCCGATCGAGTCCGAAGGCGTCTACCCGCTTCCCGAGGCGCAGCGCGACCGGTTCCTGATGAAGGTCGAGGTCGGTCACCCCTCGATGGCCGAGGAGATGGAGATCGTCCGGCGGATGAGCGTCGCCCGGCCGTACGCCGAGCAGGTCCTCAGCCTCGACGAGCTCGTCGGGCTGCAGGCCGCGGTCGACACCGTCTTCGTCCACCACGCGGTGGGGGAGTACGCCGTGCGGCTCGTCATGGCGACGAGGGAGCCGGAGCGCTGGAACCTGCCGGGCCTCAAGCCCCTGCTGGCCCACGGCGCCTCACCGCGCGGTTCGCTCGGCCTGGTCCAGGGGTCGAAGGCGCTGGCCGTCCTGCGCGGTCGCGACTACGTGCTGCCCGTCGACGTCAGCGACCTCGCCGTCGACGTCCTGGCCCACCGGCTGGTGCTGACGTACGAGGCGCTCGCCGAGGAGGTGCCTGCCAGCGCGGTCGTCCGGCAGGTCCTGGAGAAGGTCGACCCGCCGCAAGTGGCCCCCTCGCAGCACTTCTCGCAAGGCCAAGGAGTCGCGTGAGGAGGGCAGCCCCGCCGCTGCCGCTCCCGCCGCACGCCGACGCCGCCTCGGTCCGCCGTCTCGCGCTCCAGGTCGCGCGCCGCCTCGACGGTCTGCTGCAGGGCGACCACCTCGGTCACCTCGCCGGACCCGGTACCGAGCCGGCGGAGGCGCACGCGTACAGCCCCGGTGACGACGTCCGACGCATCGACTGGGCCGTGACGGCCCGTACGGGCGACCCGCACGTCCGCCAGGCGATCGCGGAGCGAGAGCTCGAGACCTCGCTGCTGGTCGACCTCACCGCGTCCATGTCGTTCGGCACCGCGCGCAGCGAGAAGCGCGACCTGGCCATCGCTCTCGCCGCCGCGATCGGCCACCTGGCCACCGGTCCGGGTGACCGCCTCGGCGGCGTCGTCCTGTCCGACGGGGTCCGGCGACTGCCGGCGCGCTCGGGGCAGCTCGCGGTCCTGTCGCTGCTGCACGTCCTGCAGGGCAGTCGGCCCGTCGAAGGACCTGGTCCTTCCCTTGCCGAGGGCATCGCGGCGCTGGCGACCCCGCCGCGCCGACGGGGCCTCGTCGTCGTCATCAGCGACCTCGTCGGGCCGCTGGGGGAGGAGCCTTCCTGGGCGCGGCCGCTGCGGCAGCTGACCCAGCGGCATGACGTCGTCGTCGCCGAGGTGGTCGACCCGCGCGAGCTCGAGCTCCCGAACGCCGGCGTGCTGCGCCTGGTCGACCCGGAGACCGGTCGGCACCTCGAGGTCGCCACCTCCGACCGGCGCATCCGCGAGCGGTACGCCGCCGCGGCTGCCGCACGCCGCACCGGCTACGCCGAGGCCGTCCGTCGCGCCGGCGCCGGGCACTTCGTCGTGCGCACCGACCGCGACTGGCTGCCCGACCTGGCCGGCCACCTCGCCGCGCGCCGCCGGCTCCGCGCCGCCGGCCGGGCCCCGGGAGGGCGCTGAGTGGGCTTCCTGTCCCCGGACCGCCTGTGGCTGCTGCTCGTCGTGGCTGCCCTGGCGGTGGCGTACGTCCTGCTCCAGCGCCGGCGGCCCGCGTACACCGTCCGGCTCCCCGGGCTGGACCTGCTCGCCTCGGTGCTGCCCCGGTCGGCCGTCTGGAAGCGGCACGTACCAGCCGGGCTGCTGCTGCTCGCCCTCACGCTGCTCACGACCGCGTTCGCCCGGCCGACCGGTTCGGTCCAGGTGCCACGCGAACGGGCCACCGTCGTCGTCGCCCTCGACGTCTCGCTCTCGATGCGCGCCACCGACGTCGCCCCCGACCGGATCTCCGCAGCGAAGGCATCGGCCGCGGCCTTCATCGACGGGCTGCCCGACGGCTTCGACGTCGGGCTCGTCGCGTTCTCCGGAAGGGCCAGCATCGTCGTGGCGCCGACCCGTGACCACGCCGTCGTCAGCGCCGCCGTCGAAGGGCTGGAGCTCGACCAGAGCACCGCGATCGGCGAGGCGGTGTTCGCGTCCCTGCAGGCGGTGCAGTCGGTGGCTCCCGACTCCGGCGGCTCGCAGGCACCCGCACGCATCGTGCTGCTCAGCGACGGCAGCAACACCGTGGGGCGGGACCTCCCGTCGGCGGCCGAGGCGGCCCGCCAGGCCGGTGTCCCCGTGTCGACCATCGCCTACGGGACCGCCGACGGCACCGTGGTCGTGCAGGGCCAGGTCATCCCGGTCCCGGTCGACACGCCGTCCCTCGAGCGCCTCGCGGAGTCCACCGGCGGGTCGTCGTTCACGGCGGAGAGCGGCGAGCAGCTGGCCGCGGTGTACGACGACATCGGCAGCCAGGTCGGCACCTCCACCGAGACCCGCGAGGTGACGTCCCGGGTCGCCGGACTGGCGCTGCTGGTGGGGCTCGCCGGGGTCGCGTCGATGGTGGCGTGGGGGCCGCGGGCGGTCTGAGCCGAGCAGCTCGCCAGGCTGTGCAGCGTCGAACTGGCTCTGACGGCGGCCCCGAAGGTCTGCGGCGCGGCGCACGTCTGCCCGGCCCGCCGGGGACGGCGAGGTGGCTAGAAAACGCTGTGCGGAAACATCTTTCGCCATCGCCTCCTGTCGGAGGGTGCCTCTACTGGCAGTGCTGTGAGAGACCTGCTGTTCCCTTCGTCGCCGGTGGTGACGGGTGCGTTGCGGGCGGCGGCGCGGGCGCAGGCAGTCGCGTTCGTCGCGGAGTGCCGGGCGATCGTGCGGATGTACGAGACCGCTGAGCCGGAG